>CAZBYL010000001.1:0-42520 GCA_964496275.1 uncultured Synergistaceae bacterium
GCAGTTTGTCATAGGAGCCCCCGCGTCACTGTTCCCGGATCCTGCTCTTGTCGAAGAATGCAAAAAAATCGCGGAAGAATGTGAATCTGGAGCTACGATAGAAATTACAGATGACCCCAAGAAAGCAGTTAAGGGAGCTGACGTAATCTACACGGACGTTTGGGCATCAATGGGAGAGGAAGCCAAGCTTGCCGAGCGCAAAGCGATACTGCAACCCTATCAGGTGAACATGGACTTGATGAAAGCAACAGAAAATGAAGATGTTATCTTCCTGCACTGCCTCCCGGCTGTTAAGGGATATGAAGTAACGGAAGAAGTTTTTGAATCACGTTATGCAAGACAGTTTGATGAAGCAGAAAACCGCATGCATACAATTAAAGCGACTATGGTAGCTAGCATCGGGAACCTCTAAATTCCTATAGAAACAAACGGCTGGGGGCGGAGAATTTCTCCGTCCCCATTATTTTTGCTTTGGATTATGACGCAAAACGACAATTGTGTTAAAATGTACTTTGCGTTAAAATTTCATGCCGCAGCTAGTAGTGAGGTGTAAACATAATGTCGATTTACAGGGAGCCCGAAAAACTGTGCAGTTGTATTGAAAACTGGATCAAAGAAAGATTTGTAATAACGGGCTCATCGGGCGCTGTCCTTGGCATCAGCGGCGGAATAGATTCCGCTCTTTTGGCGGGACTGCTATCCGAAGTTCTGGGGCCCGAAAATGTGATAGGAGTTATTATGCCATGCCACAGCATGGATATAGACGAAGAATATGCGAGACTTCTTGCGGATAAATTTAAATTCAGGACGGTTAAGGTTGATTTATCCGATTCGTTTGACGTTCTGAAATCTGCTATATCCTGCGGAGTCGGAGAGCTTTCGTCTCTTCCTGAAGCCAATGTAAAGCCGCGTTTGCGCATGATAACGCTCTATGCAATCGCGCAGCAGAATGGTTATTTGGTTTGCGGCGGCAGTAATAAGGACGAAATACTCTACGGATACTTCACGAAGTACGGAGATTCCGGGGTCGATATGATGCCCATAGCGGATTTGCTTAAGGGGGAAGTACGTGCTCTCGCCGAATATATAGGAGTTCCGCAAGAGATAATAGACAGACCTCCAACCGCCGGATTATGGGACGGTCAGACGGACGAATCAGAGATGGGACTTACTTACGAAACATTGGATCGCTATATCGCCACCGGCGAGGCAGAGGCAGGCGACAGAGCAAAGATAGAGAAGGCAATAGCCAGATCCGAACATAAAAGAAAATTTGCGGAACTGGCCGAGCTTCCTAAAATTTTATAAAATACTTTCTAAAAAATACATGGGGTGATTTAACTTGTCAGGACATTCAAAATGGGCAAATATCAAGCATCGCAAAGCCGGACAGGACGCAAAAAAAGGTGTTGCGTTTCAGAAACTGGTCAAAAATATCATAGCTGCAGCTAAAGCGGGCGGCGGTGATCCGAATTCAAACTTCAGACTTAAGGTTGCAATAGAAAGAGCAAGAGCCGGTAACGTTCCTGTCGATAACATAGAACGCGGTATTAAGCGCGGGACAGGTGAGCTCGGCGGATCCATGGAAGAGATCATCTACGAAGGATACGGACCGAACGGAGTTGCAGTTATGGTTCAAGCCATGACAGACAATAGAAACCGAACAGCCCCCGAAATTCGTTCGCTTTTTACAAAATGCGGAGGTGCAATCGGAGAAGTAGGTTGCGTCGCTTGGAATTTTGACCGCAAAGGTGTAGTCGCAGTTGTCGGTGAAGGTATTGACGAAGAAGAGCTTCTTATGGCTGCGATCGAGGCCGGTGCCGATGATATGGAGCCCGGTGAAGAGGGCGGCTTTGAAATTTCTTGTGATCCGACTTTGCTTTCCGTAGTTGGTGAAGCACTGAAGAATGCCGGTTACAATGTAGATTCTATGGAAATGGATATGGTGCCGAAGAACTCCGTTGCTGTAACAAACAAAGCCGAAGCGGAAAAGCTGCTGTCAATGGTTGAGCGTTTTGAAGATAACGACGACGTAGAGGCGGTTTACGCGAACTTCGATATCCCCGACTCAATTCTTGCAGAGATCGACGGTTAGAGATATTAATACTATAAGAGCGCTTGGAATAGACCCCGGACTCGGTACACTCGGGTACGGGGTCGTTTCTCAAACAGGGGATAAGCTTTTATGCGAAACGTACGGCGTAATAAAAACGCCTACGGACTTATCCTTGACTAAGCGTCTGCTTCTGCTCTACGATGAGCTGAATAAAAAGACTGAAGAGTTTCCCCCTGATATAGTTGCAGTCGAAAAGCTTTTTTTCGGACGTAATATTACCACTGCGGAAATGGTGTGGCAGGCGAGGGGGGTCGTTTTACTTTTTGCGGCGCAGCTTGGACTTGAACCTTACGAGCTGAAGCCCAATGAAGTCAAACTTGCGGTTTGCGGCTACGGAGCTGCCGAAAAAGGACAGGTGCAGGGTATGGTCGCCCACATATTAAATCTTGCAAAACGCCCAAGTCCGGATGATGCCGCCGACGCACTGGCGATTGCAATCGCGGGGCTTTCTATGAAAGCGTATGACAGAAACATTATGAAAGGATATTAAAACATGATAAATTCTCTTCGCGGCAAGGCTATATCTGCAAACGACGATTCCATAGTACTTGATGTTTCGGGATTCGGCGTTGAGATTTTTGTGTCAAAAACTTTAATGTCTCAAGTTTCTGTCGGTGAAGAGCTGTTTTGTTACACCCACATGCAAATCAGCGATGCGGGGGTCTCTATGTTCGGATTCGCGTCGGAAAGGGAAAAATGTCTCTTTCTCGAACTGCTTCAAGTAAAAACAGTGGGCGGAAAACTTGCCATCACACTGCTTCGTCACTTGGATACGGAGCAAATTCTTACGGCAATAACTTCAGGCAATACCGCGATGCTTTCTGTGCCGGGACTTGGTGCAAAACGTGCGGAACGTATCTGCTTTGAGTTAAAAAATAAAATAGCAAAGAAGTTTCCGGATATGCCTGTTAATGGGGAGGCACAAGGCGCTGTTTCGTTTGACAGCTTTGTAATGGATGCGCTGACAGGGCTTGGTTTTACACAGAGCGAGTCTCTGCGCGCCGTTTCTCTCTCTAAGGCATCGGCCGAACAGGATGTAGTATGGACAGAGGAATCTCTGTTAAAAGCATCTTTGTCCATACTCCAAAAGAGGTAATTAAATGACAGATACCACCGGCGAAAAGCTTATCGAAAATATACGTAACGAAAGAGAAGAAGAAACTTTTCTGACCCTGCGTCCGCAGGAACTCAACGATTTTATAGGGCAAACAGGGCTGAAGGACAAGCTTACTATATTCATGACTGCTTCTCTTCAAAGGGAAGAACCACTGGATCACACTCTCTTCTATGGACCTCCGGGGCTTGGAAAAACTACGCTTGCAGGAATAATAGCAAGGGAGATGAAAGGCAATCTCAGAGTGACTACAGGTCCCGCACTTGAACGCGCCGGTGACCTTGCTGCTCTGCTGTCCAATATACAGCCCAATGATGTCCTTTTTATTGATGAAATACACAGAATGTCTGCAAACATAGAAGAAATTCTCTATCCTGCGATGGAAGATTTTTCTCTCTCAATCATCGTGGGTAAAGGACCGCTTGCAAGGAGCATCCGGCTCTCACTGCCTAAATTTACGCTAATCGGTGCAACCACCAGGCTTGGCTTGCTAACGTCGCCGCTGCGTGCCAGATTCGGTATCGTTGAACAGTTGCACCTATACTCGCCCGAAGAACTTACTGCCATTGTCAAACGGGGAGCCGATGTTCTCGGACTGAAAATTACTGACAGTGCGGCCGAAGAAATAGGAATAAGGTCCCGAGGCACTCCACGCGTTGCCCTGCGTCTCCTGCGCAGAGTAAGAGACGTCGCCGAGGTAAAGAGAGTACCTCATGTTGAGCGTGAACTCGCCGGCTATGCTCTCGACATGCTGGGCGTAGACGAAATGGGGCTGGATGAAGGGGACAGAAAGTTTCTAAGGGCGCTTGTCGAGCTTTTCGACGGCGGTCCCGTCGGCCTTTCAACACTTGCCGCAGCGCTTAATGAAGATGCTCAAACGATTGAGGATATATACGAACCATATTTGATACAGAGAGGCTTGCTTGAACGAACCCCAAGAGGACGTAAAGCTACCAACAATACGTGGACATACCTCAATATCCCTCTGTCTCCCCATTTTATACAGTATCAACAGACACAGTTAATATCTGAGGAAGATCTGTAATGTTTGCCATGGGTAAAGCAATTGTTATGATGGGTTTAGCTGTCGTTGTTGTGGGACTTGCCATAATGGCAGCGGGAAAACTAAACATTAGTCTGGGCAGTTTGCCAGGTGATATAACCTATCATAAAAAGAATCTAACAATTTTTGCACCATTTGGCACGATGCTCCTCGTAAGCATCATCTTGACTGTGGTTTTGAATCTAATATCAAAATGGAAAAACTAAAATTAATTATTCTGACTCTCTTACTGTTGTTATGTGCTTCAAATGCAGACGCGTACAGAGGCAGTGTCTCGGTCCTTATACAGTCCGGCGCGTCTGGCGGCACGCTGTCCGGGGATGGAATGAAATTTTCCGATTCCTCAGGGCAAGCCTCTGTTCTAACCGGAACTTTTGCTGTGCAGCATAATGATAGTATGCTGATTGTTGCGGATAAAACATTTGCGATTCCTGTGCTTGTTGAATCAGCACAGCCGATTTCTTGGAATGGAATCTCTTATCATGGTTCTTTAAATTTTCTAAATTTACAAAGTTCGGTCTCAATAGTCAACATCGTTGACATGGAATCCTATATAAAGGGTGTTTTAAGGTCGGAAATGAGTCCATCATGGCACATAGAAGCCCTAAAGGCCCAAGCGGTTGTCGCAAGGACATATGCCGTTTCGGCAATGGGCAAACATTCCGGATATGACCTTTGTTCATCTACTCACTGCCAGGTTTATAAAGGTATGAAAGCAGAAACCGCGAAAATAAACGAAGCTGTCGAGGCAACCGCCGGGCAAATACTTCTTTGGAACGGGCAACCTGCTTCTGTCTTTTATCACACTGACAGCGGGGGAATGGTTACGGCATCATCCTCTGTTTGGGGTAGCAGCATCCCATATCTCGTACCTCGTGCTGAACCCATTCCGTATACCGGTCCCAATACAAATTGGCAGTGTACAATCCCTATGACATACATATCTGACAAACTTGCGGCAAACGGAATCTCTGTAGGGGCCGTATCAATGCTTACACCGCAGACACGAGATGAAAGCGGGAGAGTCCTGACTTTGGAAATTACCGGCACCTCGGGAAAAACAACTGTCAGCGGGCATAAATTTCGTACAATTATCGGAGCAGATAAGATTCGCAGCACGATGTTTGAGTTTTCGGGCGGCATAGCTTCTCAGCCCTATGTTTCCGGTACAGCTCCGCAGGTTTCAGCCGGTACACAGAAACCGACCGCTACAGGGGTAAAAATAAACAAGGCGTCTATGCCGAAAACTTCAGAGGATAAATTAGTATGGCTTACGAAAAACAATGTTTTTACGACAAGAGAACTAATGGAAATGCTCTCAAAACCGGACAAGGCCGACTACTATGTCAAAGTAGGAATGGCCAGAGTTGAAGGTAAGACAATCCCATTACAGCAGCCAAACGAAACAGGGTCAAATGATAAAACATCCGATAAAACCGTATACGCACAGCAAATAACCATGTCAAACAATTCTGCAACAGGGGGAAGTGTCACCTTTTCCGGCAGAGGGTGGGGGCATGGAGTCGGGTTATCGCAGTACGGAGCCAAAACTTTGGCGGAAAACGGTTGGCCTTATGTTAATATATTAGCGCACTATTTTCCAGGAACTGTGCTCGGAGAGTGAGGATTTTACATTATGCCTTCCATAATTGATTTAACAAAAACTTCATCATACGATTATTTTCTTCCCAAAGAACTTATTGCACAAGACCCTGCAGACCCGAGAGATTCATCAAGACTGCTTTTAGTGGATAGAAACAATCACACCCTGCAAGATAAAATATTCAGGGACATAACGGCGTTTCTGAATCCCGGAGATTTGTTGGTGCTTAATGATACCAAAGTTCTGCCTGCAAGGCTCGAAGGCAAAAAAAAATATGGAGGCGCAAAGGTTGAGATATTTTTCTTACGACCTGGATCCGACAATAACAGATGGATTGCTCTTGTTAAACCCGGACGCAAGCTACCAGAGGGCACATTGGTCGAACTTAGTCCCGATTTGGATGTGACAGTAGGGGAGAGGCTTGAAGATGGGCTTAGGGTAATTGAATTCAACGGAGCCGAACCTCTTGAGACAATACACAAACTGGGCGCCACTCCTTTACCACACTATATTACTGACACACACGCGAGCCCTGAACGGTATCAAACCGTGTATGCAAGAGATGATAAAGAGAATTCTGTGGCTGCGCCTACTGCCGGATTGCACTTTACCGATGAGCTTCTGAAAAAGCTTTCGGTTAAAGGTGTTAATCAGACATACGTCACACTTCAGGTCGGTCTTGGAACATTCCGCCCGGTAAAAGCTGAGAACATAAATGAGCATATCATGCACTGTGAACTATGTGAAATATCTCAAGAAGCATCAGATTTGATAAAACTTACAAAAAATAACGGAGGACGCATCGTTGCAGTTGGTACAACTGTTGTCAGAACTCTGGAGTCTTTTGCCCAAAAATACGGTGAAATAATTCCTGGTATTCTTGATACAAACCTATTTATCTCGCCGGGGTACGAATTCAGAGTTGTAGACGCTCTTATAACAAATTTTCATCTGCCTAAGAGTACATTGCTGATGCTTGTTTCTGCATTCGGAGGTTATAATACTATGATGTCCGCATATCACCATGCGGTAGAAGAAAGATATAGATTCTTCTCTTTCGGAGATTCTATGTTCATAAGATAGGAGTGTGTGCTACGTGAAAATAATAGTTTATGGAACAATGATTTGCCCTGATACGGTCGATGCGCTTGAGCTTTTTAAGAAAAATTCTATTGAGGTCGATTACAGAGATTTTGGCGATAAGATATCATACCTAAAAGAATTTCTTGCAATAAGAGATTCTTCTACACTCTTTGATGGCGCTAGGCAGTCCAAATCAATAGGTGTGCCCTGCATGATTTTTGAGGATGGCTCCATTACTCTTGATCCTGAAGATGTACTGAAAATAACAAAGTAGCTCCAATTTGCCAAAGATATTTGGATTTTGTATCTTACCGTGAGATTTGATTTGAGACAGCAAAAAGGTTGGAGAGCCAAAATGCCTCTCCAACCTTTTGCTCATTGTTATGCCAAGTTTATGCTACTTTTTCGCCCAGCTTAAAGACTTCCGAAACAGAAGTGCTTCCGGCGTGGTATGCGAGTGTAGTCGGTGTTTCTCCGTCCAACACAAGGAAGTCTGCCTGCTTTCCTGCCTCAAGGCTTCCTACCTTTGATGCTCTGTTTATTGCGTATGCCGCGTTGAGTGTAGCTGCTGTAAGCGCTTCTTCTATCGACATATTCATGTGCATTACACCTAGGCCGAATATGAACGGCACGGATTCACAGAAGCAGGACCCAGGATTACAGTCTGTTGCCAAAGCTACAGGCACACCCCAGTCCACCATCTCTCTGCCTTTTGCGAACGGTTTTTTCAAACTATATGCAGTTGCGGGGAGAAGCACTGCTATTGAGCCCGATTTGCCCATGGCACGAAGGTTTGCTTCGCTTGCGGCAAGAAGGTGCTCTGCCGACCTTACGGAAAGTTCGGCTGCAAGACCGGCTCCGCCTAAGTCGTGTACTTCGTCCGCATGTATCTTTGTGTCAAAGCCCATAGCTTTTGCCGCAATTAGTAGTCTTCTGCTCTGATCAACAGAGAAGACGCCTTCTTCGCAGAAAACATCACAGAATTCAGCTATGCCCTGAGCCTTAACTTTGGGCAGCATCTCGTTGATAAGTATATCAACAAACTCGTCAGGATTGGCTTTATACTCCTGAGGAACGGCGTGTGCTCCCATAAAGGTAGGAACAACGTCAAGAGGTGTCTCTCTTGAGATACGGTCTATGACTTTGAGCATTTTAAGTTCCAGATCTAAGTTAAGACCGTATCCGCTTTTTATCTCTATTGTTGTTGTTCCCTTTGCAAGAGCAGACATAGCAAGCTTTCTTGTGTTATTGAAGAGAGCTTCTTCCGTTGTATCTTTTACTGCATTAACAGAAGCAAGTATCCCGCCGCCTTTTTTAAGTATTTCCAAATAGGGAATACCCGCAAGTCTCATTCCAAACTCGTCCTCACGACGCTTGGCAAAGCAAAGGTGTGTATGGGGATCGACAAACCCCGGGATTACGCATGCACCTTCAAAATAGTGTTCTTCGTTGATCTCCTTCAGGTTTAGTCCGTTTAGAACAGAGGACTCATCGCCTACTTTTTTTATCACTCCGTTTTCAACAAGCATTGCACCTTTTGTATATTCGGTGATCTCTCCCTGATGTTTGCCTGCAAGGGGAGTGCCGTTGTCGATCGGAGTAAATATTCTTGCGTTACGGTATAGTTTTATTGTCATTCTGCCTGTTCCCCCATTAAGTCGAGAAGCTGCAGCTCCAGAACTTGAGATGGGTCAAAGTCGTTTATCTGGAGGTAGTATGCAGCGCTCTCAAGAATAGCGTTCACGGGTATCATACCATAAACTTCTGTCTCAAGCACCTGTACACCCCAGCGTTTTGCCTCCATACGAATCATTTCGAGAACCCGATATAATGAGTTCTTTTCGTAGTCAACCAAGTTCATACTGACCTGAGTGATTCCGCGTTCTTCAAGCGCAAGTCCGATACCCTTGACGTGGCAGAATCCGCCGGAGGAAGCCCTTACGGTATTGGCTATCTTTTTTGCCACTGCCAAGTCGCTCGTGCTGAGGTTTACATTAAAGGCTACAAGGAATTTTCTGGCGCCTATAACGGTAGCTCCCGCTGTCGGATGAAGCCCGGCTCCTCCTATATCCGGAGTACGTTCGGGGTTTGTTTTTGCTTCGTCCTTAAGGACTTCATACTGTCCTTTTCTTATGACCTCAAGCCGTTTTCTCTCAGGACGCATCGCAGCATCTTCGTAGAAATAAACCGGAATTCCTGTTTCTTCGTTGTATCTTTTACCAAATTCGTGCGCCAAATCTATGCACTCTTCCATTGTGATTCCCTTAATTGGAGTAAAGGGAACAACGTCGACGGCTCCGATACGCGGGTGTCCGCCCTGGTGAGTGTTCATATCAATATGCTTAAGGGCAGTTTTTGCAGCATCAATCAGAGCGTCTTGAATTGGAGCAGGTGCTCCCACAAGGCTGATTACGAGTCTGTTGTGGTCTTCATCCGCTCTGTGGTCAAGCAGGTACACGCCGCGTTTTCCCTTAAAGCAGTTTACTATTTCATCTATTACATCCTTGCGTCTTCCTTCGCTAAAGTTGGGGACGCACTCAATAAGCTGCATAGCCATTGTTGTATTCCTCCTTATTTAAGCTCGCCGATTTCCTTCTCGACAGCATCAAGGATCTTACCGCTGTTTACCAGCTCGAGGGATTTGAGCATAAGCGGCTGCATGTACTGGTCTTTATCATAGTAGGGAACAACTTCGCGGTATGCTTTATATGCTGCAGCAGTGCCTTTTCCGGGTTTGAGGGGAGCTCTGAAATCCATTCCCTGAGCAGCATTGAGCATTTCGATTGCGATGACCCTCGATGTGTTTTTGAGAATCGTAAGTCCCTTTCTTGCGCTGTAACCGCCCATAGAAACGTGGTCTTCCTGACCCGCCGATGTCGGGATTGAGTCTACGCATGACGGATGAGCCAGGACTTTGTTTTCTGAGACGATGGCTGCCGCTGTGTACTGAGGAATCATGAATCCGCTGTTTACGCCGCTTTCGGCAACGAGGAACGGGGGAAGATCCGACATTTTGTGGTCAACAAGGCGTGCTATGCGTCTCTCGGAAATATTTGCAATTTCTGCCATTGCTATTCCGAAGAAATCCATCGCCATAGCCATAGGCTGTCCATGGAAGTTGCCTCCGCTGATTGCCTCTCCGTCCTTGTGGAATACTATGGGGTTGTCCGTTACGGAGTTTATCTCTATATTAACTTTATCGAAAACGTAATTCAGAGCGTCTCTGCTTGTACCGTGAACCTGCGGCAAGCAGCGGAGAGAGTATGCGTCCTGAACTCTGTCCTTCTTATAATTTTCGATTATCTCACTGCCTTCCGTGAGGCGGCGCATGTTTTCCGCAACAATGCTCTGTCCAACCTGCGGGCGAAGGTCGTGGGTACGTTTGTCAAATGCGTATGGAACTGCGTGGAGTGCTTCTGCGGACATTGCGGCTGCGATATCGGCATTCTTAAGGAGCTTCTGTCCGTCGTAAACGCAAAGGGAGGCAAGCCCTGTCATAACTGTTGTACCGTTGTTAAGAGCAAGTCCTTCTTTAGGCATAAGCTCGACAGGTTTGAGTCCGACCATATTGAGAGCTTCCATCGTGGACATCTTTTTGCCCTGGTACTTAACATCGCCAAGACCGATAAGAGTTATTGCGAGGTGTGAAAGGGGGCAAAGGTCGCCGCTTGCACCGACCGAACCCTGACGGGGGATAACAGGGTGGATGCCGAGGTTAAGATAATTAACAAGCTGCGTAAGAGTCGCAAGGCTGATTCCGGAATAACCGCGCGTAAGAGTGTTGATGCGAAGCAACATTATTGCTCTCACAAAATCTTCGGGAAGATCTTCGCCATATCCGCATGCGTGGCTCATAAGAAGGTTTTCTTGGAGCTGGCGGCTCTTGTCTCTCGGGATTACAACCGTGGCCAAGTCTCCGAATCCTGTCGTGATACCGTATACAACGCGTCCTTCCGCAACCCAATCGAGAACTGATGCTGCGCACTCCGATACAAGTTTTTTTGCCTGCTCTGTGAGCTCAACCTGGTAACCATTCCTTGCAACGTTGACTATGTCCTGAATTGTTAGTGATTGTCCGTCAAGAACTACTGTTTTCTGTGACATGAGCAAAATTCCTCCTCAACCTTTTATTATTTTTTGTTAATGGTATAATTGTGCAAGTAGATTTAAAAAATCTTTTATCTTTATAGTTGCACTTTAACACTTTGCAGTCCTAAAGACCCTGTATGTTAGTATATACATTTGGCAATCTAAGTCAAGGAATTTTTTCAGAAATTTTCAAAATTAAGCAAAATGTAAAAAACAGCCGCCGACGTTTTGTCAGCGGCTGTTTTTATATTGAGTTTTTAAAGTCCTTTTTGTTCGGGTCTTTCAAATGAGTTGTAGATATGGGCTGCATCTCCGAGAAGAGTAAGCCTGGGTTTCTTTGCTGCGGAAACTTCCACAACGGTAATACTGCAATTTGGAATTTGAAAACACCAGAAGCTTGACAGCGGAGTATTCAACCAGTGACACAGAAGCACTTTTATGACGGCATCGTGAGAAGCAACAAGCACATCTCCTTTGTATTTTAAGGATGCGTTTTCGGCAAATCTGTATGCCCTGTACCACACGTCTTGCAAAGATTCGCCCCCGTCGCCTGGCATTTTAACTGTTTCAGGTGCTAAATGCCATCTTTCCATGTCGCTGGGCCACATTGACTTTATATCATCTGCGAGAAGCCCTTCCCAATCGCCGTGGTTAATTTCCGAAAGCAGCGGATCTATCAGTAATTGCCCGCATATAGATACATCCTTGGTTTTCTGTGCTGTAACCAACGCACGTGACAGGGGGCTCGATATTATAGCTTCAAACCTGTGGCCTACAAATCTTTTTGCAAGCAGTTCTGCCTGCATAATGCCTTTTTGATTGAGTTCAATATCTTTTTGTCCCTGAAAACGCCCTTCAACGTTCCAGTTGGTTTCTCCGTGGCGTACAACAAAAAAACGCATCTACTTGTGGCATCCTTCCAAAAAATCAACAGTTGCAACCCAGACCATATCTCCGTTTTTAATAAGTTCTTTTTCAAGTCCGCCGTTGGTTTCTCCGTCTATTTCAAGAGCTCCCAAGGCAAGTCCGCTTCCTTCCCTGCGTCCGAGTGCGAAATTGGCAATGTTGACTCCCGCAGCGCCAAGCAGGTTACCTATAGTCCCTATAACACCGGGTCTGTCATGGTTTTGGAATATCAAGATTTTTCCGCTTGGTACAAAGTCAACCCAATAGTCGTTCACCTTGACTATGCGCTGGCGTCCCTCTTCTGTTATTGTCCCAATAAGTGCAACGTTGCCTTTTTCTGTTTCCAGTTCAATTTCGATAGTGTTCTTATACGTTTTTGAATCTCCTGTACCCTCGTCTATAGTTATGTTTCTGTCTTTGGCCAGTATCGGAGCAAGCATGTAAGATACTTCAGCGCCGAGGCTTACCTCCAGCAGTCCTTTAAGCATTGCTACCGTATGAGGTCTAAACTGATCCGCAGGAGTTGCCGCACAGTCCTCATTGTTGAAAAGGGTACCTCTCAGCATTATATGGACGTTATTAACGGCACCTCCCTTGACTTCGGCAAGCTTGGCAGCAAGAATTCCCATTTTTCTTGAAAGGTTAAGATATGCTTTGTGTTCCTCAGTAAGTGACTGTTCTATAAAAGGAATATTAACGGCATGGACGTATGAACCGCCTCTAAGCACTGCAAGCATGTTCTCTACCGCGATTCTGGAAACTTCTGACTGTGCCTCGACTGTATTGGCTCCGATATGCGGTGTCAGAACAATGCGGTCTAATATATCGGCGGCAAGGAATGGGTGAGTCGGCACAAGAGGTTCAGCAGAATACACGTCAGTCCCGAAACCGGCCAGTCTGCCTTCACGGACAGCCTGAGCGACAGCCTCTTCATTAACGATTCCGCCCCTTGCGCAATTTATGAGGTATGCTCCCGACTTAAATACACGGAGCATGTCCTCGTCTATCATATTGGTCGTTTCTTTTGTTAGGGGAGTGTGTATTGTAACAACATCTGCAAGAGATATCGCATCTTCCAGATTATCTATAAGTGTGACACGGAGTGAGTCAGCTCTTTTCTTTGTTATGTATGGGTCGTATGCCATGACATCCATACCGAATGCGCGGCATCTCGTGGCAATATTTCCTCCGATACGTCCGAGTCCTATTATAAGAAGCTTCTTGTCGCTGAGCTGCGTGCCCAAAAATTTACTGCGCTTCCATTCACCGCTTCTGACAGAAATAAAGGCTTGCGGAACTCTGCGAACAACAGATAGCATGCAGCACATTGTAAGCTCTGTTGCAGCCAATGTATTGCCGCTTGGGGCATTTATCACAATAATACCTTTTCTTGTGGCAAGAGGGATATTTATGTTGTCAACGCCAACCCCTGCACGACCTATTACTTTCAGTGAATCAGCGGCGTCTATCATCTCTTCGTCCATAGAAGTGCCGCTTCTTGTAAGAATTCCGTCAAACCCGGGAAGTAACTTCTTTACTTCTTCTCTGTCCAGAGTGTATTGCTCCGTAAGTTCAACATCTTCGGCATTTCTGAGAATATCAAGTCCAGACTCTCCTACAGTTTCTGTTACAAGTATTTTCCACTTTTTATCCATAATATTTATTCCTCCCCGTTCCAAATCTGCAATGCGGCATTTAGAAATTCACAGTTGTCCCTTCCCGAGATTGTATAAAGAGAACTTAAAAACAGACAGATGTCTGTCCAACCGAAATCATTATAATGAGCCGCTCTTATTAGTTTTCCTTTAAGTTCTCCCTGTCCTCCGGCCGTATCGATGCCAAGGGAGCTCAGTTTTTTGCGAATCATTTCCGAATCCATATCTTTTGAATAAAAAGCCGTAACCCCCGGAGATCGCCTGTCTTCTTCTCTAACCAGCAGAGTGTATCCCATTGCTTCTAATCCGGCGGCAATTGCCTTTGAATATTTAATTCTGGTTTTAAACCATGCTTCCTTACCGTCTTTGAGTATTATATTTAATGCTTCATCAAGAGCAAAGTATAGGGAAACAGGCGGTGTATATGGGTTGGCGGGAGCCTTTCCCTGTATTTCTTTTAGGTGAAGCTTAAGGTCAAAATAATAGCTGCGGCATTGCCTGTCTGCAAGGTACTTCCAAGCTTTCTCCGAAAGCCAAGCGAATCCCAGCCCGGGGGGAGTCAACAATCCCTTCTGTGAGGCAAAAGCAACTGCATCCACGCCCCATTCCTCGGGATAAAGCTCCATGCCCCCCGCAGAACTTACGCAATCGAGTAGAATAAGAGGCCTTTTATCCTTGGGAATCTTACTTATAATTTCTTTTATCGGGTTTACAACCCCGGTGGATGTCTCATTATGAGTAAGAAAAAGTGTTCCGCATTCAGGGTGTTGAGCTACAAAATTAGCGACAGAGTCAGGGGTTGCCGATTCCCCCATCGGGATATCCAGGCATACCGGTGTTGCCCCGAGTCTTTGTGCTATTTCACGGAAACGATTCCCGAATACGCCGCAGGAAACAGAGAGGAACTTGTCCCCGTTGTCAAGAAAATTGACAGCCAGAGCTTCAAGTGCACCTGTACCGGAAGAGGGAAGTATTATAACGGGGCTGTTTACGTTAAGCAATGATTGCAGTTTGTCCTCTATGGACATAAAGAGAGCTGAAAATTCGGCGCACCTATGGCCGATAATAGGTTTTGCAGCCGCGGCGGCAACAGATTCCGGAATTTCCACAGGACCCGGAGTCAGCAAGTATCTTCTCATCAATAGACCTCCTCTTAATCAGTTGCAAAATATACAAAAAAAAAGAGAGACCGAACATTATATCCGACCTCTCTTGCATACCTGACTTAATTCTTAAAACCGAAATAAATTCAATGGGTATGTGCTAAGAAATCGGCATCAACCAATTACCGCTGCGAGATGAGGACGCGGCAGAAGAAAGAGAAGAGAATGTACAGAGACATGTATAAACATTTGACAACATACCGACCGCACCTCATTTCATAAGCATTGAATAACTCACATATATACTATTAACTCCTAAAAATGTCAATACAGTAATTATAAAATATCGATATTCAGGCTATGTATGTAAGCTCTTAAAAATATTTTTAAAGCTCCTAACCTATATTAACATTACTAAATAAGGAACATCGGGCAATATGATTTTAAATTATATGTAGAATCAAGAAGATGTCTGCACATGGCAATCAACAAACTTGCAATGCCGAACAAACAGGAGTCTTTCGAATTGATATTACAATTCCAGAGCTGTTGTTGCGATTTAAATAATATCTGAAATACGTGCCTATAGGAACGCACACTGCTTAATTTTTCGTAAAATTATTTTGGGCAAAAATCTGAAATACGCCACCTGTCCGTGTTCGTTAGAGTTTTTTTATGTATAATGATGCCCTGGTTACACAATCTTGAAGCTTTTGGGGAGATTTATTTGAGAAGCGGTTTTACCGAGTACATTACGGCGTTTATATCTGTCTGCGCTTATGTGATGCTGTGTTTTGCAGCTCCGGCGTTTTATCCGGATTATTTCAGCAATTTTTCCACGGAAACGGAAATAACCATAGAACAGGGAATGTCGGCGGGAGATGCAGCGCGGGTTATTGAGGAAGCCGGACTTGTGCGCAATCAAAAACTGCTTGTCAGATCTATGGTTGAACTCGGAATAGACAGGACTCTAAAACCGGGAGTGTATAAGCTTACGGCAGGACCGGAAGCTTCCGTTGCCAATCAGCTTCGTAACGCCAAGCCCGAGTATAATGAGTTTATACTCATTCCGGGAACAAGGTACAACTCCATTGTTTCCCGTTTTATTTCCGCAAGCGGAGATGTCTTTACGCAAGAAATGTCAGATGACACAAACTTTCCTGCCGAGATAAGACCTTTGCTGCCCCAAAATTCCAAGGACAGAATTGCTTTTTTGCTCCCGGAAACCTATAATCTCCCACCCGGGCGCAGCCTAGCAAAGGAGTTTGTAAAAATTGCCTCAGCAGAATGGGTTTCACGCCTCGGGAACATAATTTCCTCGGATATCACTCCGGAAAAGCTGCTGAAGCTTGCCACTCTTGCATCTGTCGTGGAGGGGGAGGCCAAACTTGCGGAAGAACGTCCTATATTGGCGGGAATTTTTCTTAAGAGAATGGAAAAGCACATGAGACTTCAATCCTGTGCGACTGTTATTTACTGCTGGGAGGAGCGGGGCGTAAAGAAGGGGAGCCTTACTTACAACGACCTTAAAGTAGATTCACCGTACAATACTTATAAAAATGCGGGACTTCCGCCCGGGCCTATCTCTGTGCCCTCTGTTGCTTCGTGGAAGAGCGCGATTTCTCCTCAGACAACAGATTATCTTTTCTTTTTTGCGACCGATAAAGGAAATCACATATTCAGCAAAACATATGCCGAGCATGTTGCAAAACAGAAAAAGAATAATTGATGTTTTATAAAATCCTCCCGCTCTTATAAGGGCGGGTTTTTACTATATCTGTATTATAATTAGAAGACGGGTTCTTGAGAGGAGCCGCTTGCGGCGCAAACTGCGGCAAGTTTTTTCGAATGAGGTTGCAAAGTGATGGATATGGATAATTCAACTCCGAGCGGTATCAATGCATTCACAGACGTAAAAGTTATAAAACTTACGGTTGTGCCTAAAGATATTTATGACATAAGCTGGTTTATTGATGCATGTGAGGGGATAGGATTTCTGCAGACAGATGATGCCAAACTTGGTAAGGTGAGTGTATTTACACCATTATCACAATTACAGGACATGAAAGAGCTGATCGAAGGACTTAAGTCAGATGGTCTGGATATCATGATAGAGGATGAATTTTATTATGGGAGAAATGACAATGAATAACGATATATTGAAAATACAGAGCAGAATAGATGATGTACTGTCAGGAGGTGCAAATTATTCTGATGTTTTCATACAAAGCGGGGTGGGACATTCCGCGCATTATGAGGACGGCAGAATCGAGGAGCTCTCATCCTCCACAGCGGACGGGTGCGGCGTGCGTATTATTGTAGGCGACAAGACGTACTATTCTCATACGCCCGGAGCAGCCTTGGATAACATTTCTTCCGCTTTTGCCATGGCTGCCGAGTCTGCGCTGGATAAAAAACTGCCGTGCGATCACGGCGTTAAGGAGCCTCTGCTTGCGGTTGCAGGCAGAGGAGTGCAGCCTGACATAGAATTTCTGCAAGAACTTGATAACACCATAAGAAAATCCTCCCCTTTTGTTCGCCAGGTCGCATTCCGATACAGCATTTCACAGCGCAATGTCATGGTGATTTCGCCAAACGGAAGAACCGCAGAGGACAAAAGAAATTATTGCAGTTTCGCGGCACAGGTAATAACCGAAAAAAACGGTGTTCTTCAGACCGGTTCCGAGCGCAGATGCAAAGCGGTTCTTCCGTCTGATTTTTGGGCGGGCAGCAGTCCTGCTGAGGTTGCCATGTCCGCATTGGACAGGGCTTTATTGATGCTGGATGCAAAACCGTGCCCCGCCGGGAAGATGAAAGTTCTTCTTGCCGGAGAGGCCGGAGGTACTATCGTTCATGAAGCGTGCGGACATGGCCTTGAGGCAGACATAGTGGATAAAGACTATTCTGTTTACAGAGATAAAATAGGTATGAAGGTTGCAGGAGAGATCATTACGATGGTAGACGATCCAACTATACCGGGTCTTTACGGATCTTATAGCTTTGACGATGAAGGCACTCCTGCGTCAAGAAATATACTTATAGAGAACGGTGTTTTAAAGAAGTATATGACAGATGTTTCTTCATCCCGTATGTCCGGTCTCGCGCTTACGGGCAACGGACGCAGGGAATCCTACCGAAATATACCTGTTCCGCGCATGAGCAACACGTTTTTGCTGCCCGGCACGTCGTCTTTTGACGACATGCTTTCACGTGCCGGCAACGGACTCTATGTAAAGAAGATGGGCGGCGGAGAGGTTAATCCTACATCGGGGGATTTTGTTTTCTATGTCTCCGAAGCATACCTTATTAAGGATGGGAAAATATGCGAACCTGTCCGAGGTGCAACACTCACAGGCAATGGCCCCGATGCTTTGAGCAATATACTTGAACTCGGAAATAATCTTATTATGGAGCCCGGAGTCTGCGGCAAATCCGGACAGGGGGTTCCTGTTACGGATGGGCAGCCTTCCATGCTTATAGACGGTTTGACTGTCGGAGGAAGCGAAGCGTAGTATGCTGTTCAAGAGTTCAACAAAAAAAACGATAAATACAAAACAGCAGAAGACACCATTTTTGAGCGGGAACAAGAGAATTGCGGTGTTACTGTTTTTTATTTTCATTGTGATTTTTTGTATAGCATCGCTGTATACCTCATGGACCGGATCTGTTGGGGAACAGGTAGCGTCATTTTTGCTGGGCAGAGTGGGCGGAGCCGTTGTTATCTTGTTGATGTTTCTGCTCTACATATCACTCTCTAAGCTTTTCTCAATGCCTATACCCAATCTTTTCAGGCAGTTTGCAGGTACGGCCATACTATTTACGCTTGCTTCTATGCTTTTGGGATTTAACATTATTACAGGCACACCGGAAAGCAGTGTGCCAGGATGGCTGTTTCCGGGGACTTTAGGGCTTACAATTTCAGGTAAAGTGTTCAGCTCGGTAGGAGCGCTCGGAGCCTTCCTTATCGGAGTTGTTTCTCTGTATGTTTCTCTTGTACTTTATAAAATACCGATAAAATTGGGTATAAAACTGCCCAAAATTTTTTCTGCGCAGTTCTCGCTCAAAAAAGATACCCCGGATAAATCTACAAGTGTTCCCATAATAGCAGAATCTTCCGAGTCTGAAGAACCTGCCATGAATGATATGGATGAGCCGGACGCACCCAATATAGCTGAGTTTGACGGTGATGACTATTTTGGTGATTCTGAGCGAACCGAAGCGGATAATCCGAATTTCTCTTTATCCGCCCAAGCACCGTCCTCACCCGTAGAAGAAGCAAAGATACAAGACCCATCCTTTGACCTGAGCGAATCCGATACATCAGGAATTTCTCAGGGGATCTTTCCTCCGCCTATAGAGATTTTTGGAAGGGAAGAGAGTCATGAGGGTGAAATCACGGAAGAAAAGGCGCGCCCTCTCGGCCTCAAAATCATAACCTCTCTTGAGCAGTTTAACATTGAGGCAAATCTTGCCGAAATACTTGTTGGACCAACCGTTATTCAGTTTAGGATACAGCTTGCGCCTGGCATAAAGGTAAATAAAGTTGCCGCGCTTGCAAATGATATTGCTCTTGCTATGGCCGTACCTAGCTTGAGGATAGAAGCTCCTATTCCGGGTAAACCTTACGTGGGAATAGAAATTCCCAATCCCAAAAGAAGAGGCATTCCGCTCAGAACCGTCGTTGCAGGAGAGACATATCAGAATACGCAACTGTCGCTTCCTTTGCCTTTTGGTGTCGCAGTGAACGGAGAATCCGTTATAGTCGGTCTTGAAGAACTGCCTCACCTTCTTGTTGCAGGAACAACAGGTTCAGGTAAAAGTGTTTTTGTCAATGCCTGCATTGTGGGGCTTTGCTCTATGCGCACGCCGCAAGAGCTTCGGATGGTGCTTGTAGACCCCAAGCGGGTTGAAATGGCGATATATGAAAATCTTCCGCACCTTTTAACCCCTCCCGTAACTGATGCAAAGAAAGCCGTACATGTACTTGCTTGGGCGATCAGGGAAATGGAGAAAAGGTACACTACTTTTGCGAGAGCCAGGGTCAGAAACTTGGAAGGATTCAATGAGAAAGTTATCCCTAAAGACAAACTTCCTCACATCGTTATTGTTGTCGATGAGCTTGCCGACCTTATGATGACCGCTCCCAAAGAAGTTGAGGAGTATATATGCCGGCTTGCACAGATGGCTCGAGCAACCGGCATACACCTGATGCTCGCCACGCAAAGGCCTTCCGTGAATGTAATTACAGGTCTTATTAAGGCTAATATACCTGCAAGAGTCGCTTTTACCTTGCCCAGCAACGCTGATTCACGCACAATAATAGACTGTGCCGGAGCCGAAAAATTATTGGGAAAGGGTGATATGCTGTTTCTGTCAACAAAACATCCCAAGCCGATACGCATTCAGTCTCCATGGATAGATGAGGCTGTCTTGGGCGAGTGGCTTAAGTATCTGTCAAACCTTTTCGGAGCGCCGGATTTTATCGAAATCGACGCACAGGGGCCTCAGAACGGAAACTCAGATTCAGCCGTATATGATGATGACATGCTTGAAGACGCCATTGATTCTGTGATGTCCACCGGCATAGCTTCGGCAAGCGGGCTTCAGAGGCGTTTGAGAGTAGGTTTTTCACGAGCGTCAAGGCTGATTGATATGATGGAGCAGCTTGGCATAGTGGGACCTTCCGATGGTGCGAGACCCAGAGAGATTCTTGTTGACGAAGATGAGGCGCAGGAGATATTAAGCAGCGCCAGAGGAAACTAGAATGTTTGGCGAGGCAGAAGACATGAAGTGTTCGTTTCGTGAAGCAGGCATAAAAAAAGAGCCGTTGTTAAACGGCTCTCTGGACTTTACCGGAACGGAGGCACTTCGTACATATATGAAGTTTGCGAGTCTCTCCGCCGCCTACATCCACGCGCACACTCTGAATATTGATGAGCCAGCGACGTCTTGTATGGCGGTTTGAGTGGCTAACGGCGTTGCCTGTAGCCGGTCCGCGACCACAGCAATCACAGAACTTTGACATTTTGTTTCCCCCCTTGTTTACCTTGGAACAATCAACCTGTGCATTGTATCACAGTATTGGAAAAAGTTGCAACTATCTATTACGGAGGTTTTTACATGAATTTTAGCGAAAAAATGTCGGAACTTGATGGAATCCTGAAGAAATTGGAGGGAGATTCCGTGTCAATCGAAGATTCACTGGCAGAATTTGAACGGGGAATTTCTTTGGTACGAGAGTGCAGAACCTATCTTGAGGAGGCAAGACAGAAGGTATCTATACTTACAGAGAGTGGCGTTGAGCCGTTTAATAAATAACCTAAGGGGCGTGCGGTGATGGACGAATTAAGAATAAAATCGGTAAAAGCTACAATGGAGCACTATCGTCAGATATTCGAAGATTATATGAATTCCACACGAGAAGATAGGAAAAAAGATGTTCATGATAAGCTATTTGAAGCAATGGAGTATTCTCTTGCCGCAGGAGGCAAACGCCTTCGCCCGATGTTGTGTCTGGCTGCTGCCGAACGGTGCGGATGTGCGGTTGAAGATGCCATGCCCCTTGCCCTGGGCATTGAGATGTTTCACACAGGTACACTGATACACGATGATTTGCCATGTATGGATAATGATGACATGCGCAGAGGCAAACCTTCCAACCACAAAATGTTCGGCGAGACTATAGCGGTGCTGGCGGGAGACGCACTCATGTCCTATGCGGTTGAATATCCGCTGTGGAATACTAAAAATACAGATCCCGCGAAACTGCTGGGCGCGATAAAAATATTCAGCACGGCAATAGGACCTGACGGAGTATGCAGCGGCCAGGTGTTCGACATGGACTATGATGCGACCTGTGATATTCCGGGATATGTGCGTAAGATTGCCGCTCTCAAAACAGGAGCTCTGATAAAAGCTTCCATTGCATCCGGAGCTGCTCTCGGAACAGAGGACAAAAACGCACTTTCCTGTTATTCTGAATATGGTGCGCATTTAGGCTCTGCGTTTCAAATAGTGGACGATATACTGGATGTTACAAGTACGCCAGAAGAACTGGGGAAAACGCCGGGAAAAGATGCGGAACAGGGCAAGATTACGCATGTTACCGTGTACGGTCTCGAAACAGCGCGCAAAATGGCGAAAGAAGAGTCTGATATGGCAGTACAGGCGATTTCATCTATTCTGTCTAAGGATGATTTTCTTTGCAATCTTGCTGAGTATTTAGTATATAGGTCATACTGATTTTCAAGAATAAGGCGTGGTGAGCATCTTATGGGATTGCTGGAGTCAATAAAAGGTTTTAAAGGGCTAAAAGCTCTTTCTGCGACTCAAATTGAGCTTTTATGTTCAGAAATCAGAGAGAAGATAATTTCCGTCACATTAAAAAACGGAGGGCATCTTGCGTCTTCTCTTGGCTCCGTCGAGCTGACAGTTGCTCTGCTAAGAGCTTTTAACCCCGACAAGGACAAAATAATTTTTGATGTGGGACACCAGTCTTACGCATACAAAATACTGACAGGGCGTCTTGAGTCTTTCGTTACACTGAGAACAAAAGGCGGTATTGCGGGATTTCCGAGAATGGACGAGAGCCCCTACGACTTCTTTACGACAGGGCACAGCAGCACATCTATTTCTGCAGCAATGGGTTATGCAAAAGCTCGCGACATTGCCCGCCAAGAGCATAACGTGATTGCTGTTATAGGCGACGGAGCTCTTCTCAACGGAGTTTCGTTTGAAGCATTAAACTGCATAGAAGCAGCGGGAACAAAAGTAATCATTATTCTAAATGACAACAAGATGTCAATTAATCCCAGAGTCGGAGGAATGGCAGGACACCTTGCGCGTTTGGCAGTAAATCCGGCATACAAAAAGGTCAAAGATTTTATAAAAGAGCAGTGCAAGACAATGAAGGGCGGAGAATCTATAGAATCATCCTTGGGGCGCATAAAATCAAAACTGAAATCATTGCTTTTGCCTACAAACATTTTTGAAGAGATGGATATAAGCTACTGGGGGCCTTTTGACGGGCACAACGTGATTGAAATGGAAGAAGTATTCAGACTGGCAAAAAATTATGACAAGTCGCTTGTGATACATGTTATAACCAAAAAAGGTAAAGGGTGCAGCGCCGCTGAGCAATATCCGTCATATTTTCACGGCGTATCTCCGAACAGCACACTCTCTATACCTGTTCCTTCCACTTCGGGAGCCAAGTCATGGAGCAGTGTCATGTCCGACTCTTTGGTAAAGCTTGCGGCGTCTGAGGAGAAGCTTGTAGTTTGCACTGCCGCTATGGCCGACGGCACAAAACTGAACAAGTTTGCCCGCATGTTCCCTGATAGATTCTTTGACGTAGGAATATCAGAAGAGCACCTGTTTATATACGCCGCCGGAATGGCCGCAGGTGGAATGAAGCCTGCGGTATGCATATATTCTACGTTTTTACAGCGTGCAATAGACATGATTGTGCATGATATATGTCTTCCAAAACTGCCCATCCTTATAGGTGTTGATAGAGCCGGCTTTGTGGGAGAAGACGGAGAGACCCATCACGGGCTCTTTGACATAGCTTGGTTAAAGGCTATTCCCAACATTATGATAGCAGCGCCGCGAGATATTATCGACATGGAGTTTTTTATCAAAAAGTGGAATGAACTTAACATTCCGCTTGCCGTCCGATATCCCAGAGGCAGTGCTCCTGCATCAATATCGGCGTCTCAAGCAGCCAGAGTTCCCGCCGAATGGGGAAAATCTGAAATTCTGTGGCTTGGAACCGACATACTGCTTATAGGAGTCGGATCTACAGTAGAGCTTATGCTTGATACGTATAGAAAAATATCAGCGGAAACAGGCAGATATGTTTCTGTCGTTGACCTCCGCTTTATAAAGCCCATAGATTTTGCGGGACTTGACCCTCTGCTTTCTTCTCACAAACTTGTGGTAACAGCGGAAGAGGCATCTGTTTCAGGAGGGGTGGGGGAGGCTGTCGCGGCACATGCCGTTGCAATGGGCTTTGCATGTAAAGTTGTATCACTTGGTGCTCCCGACCAATTCGTTTCACATGCCTCAAGACCTGAACAATGGAAAGAATGCGGGCTGACGATAGAAAATATAATAAGGATTTGTGATTTTAATGAGACCTAAATTTATTCGTCTGGACAAACTTCTTGTGGACAGAAAACTTGTGGAATCCAGAACATTGGCACAGGAATATATAACCGGCGGCAGAGTAACCGTGGAAGGCAATCTCGTACAAAAACCGGCATCGCAAGTCTCACCGGATGTGTCCGTAAAGATAGACGTTCCTGAAAAATTATGGGTGAGCCGCGGTGCGCACAAACTCATCAAGGCAATCAGCTTCTTTGGCTTGGAAATTTCGGGGAAGACCTGTGTTGATATAGGGGCCTCCACAGGCGGTTTTACTGATGTATTGCTGCATAACGGAGCAAAGATAGTATATGCGGTTGATGTAGGCTACGGACAACTTGCCTGGAAATTGAGGAACGATAATCGAGTCGTAGTCATGGAACGTACTAACGCGAGATTCTTGACTGCGGATATGTTAAATGACAAAAAAGCGGATATAATTGTCTCCGATGCGTCCTTTATATCACTTAAGCTGCTGTTGCCTGCGCTGCAGGCATTGCTGGCTGAGCGCGGACTTATGGCGGTGCTGGTTAAACCTCAGTTTGAAGTGGGGCGAGAGAGAGTAGGAAACGGTGTTGTAACAAACCCAAACCTTCACTTAGATGTTCTTAATGACTTAGCCGAATTTATAAAGAGAGAAACGACACTGGCTCTTATAGATGTTACTTTTTCTCCTATAAGGGGTCCGGAGGGGAATATTGAATTTTTATTTCTATTGGGATCAAGGGCAGATCCAACAATTCAGCCAAAAGCTCTGGACTTTGCGGCGGTTGTGGAGGAAGCGCATGAGTGTACAAAATCATCAGAACATGAAGACAGGACGATGTGATATGCAAATAAACAACAATGTGGGATTGCTCTTTAATACACAAAAACAACCTGCAATACTGATGGCTCAGAAACTTTTGCACTGGGGCAGGGAAAATAACATAAACTTTATGTTGCCGCCTCATGAAGCCGCGGTCATCAGTGTTCCCGAAACGTCTGATATAGAGTGGAAAAATACGGTTTCATTTGCGGTAATTTTGGGCGGTGACGGAACATTTTTACGCGCGGCAAGGTACACTTTCGGGTATAAGATTCCGCTCTACGGAATCAACCTCGGGAGACTCGGGTTCTTGGCGACAGGATCACCCAACTCTGCTGTTGATGATATAAAAACAATTCTCGCTAAAAATTTTGTGCTGCAAAAGAGAAACCTTCTCAAAGGGCATGTATGGCGCGGAGACAGAATTGTTTACGAGTTGCACGCACTGAATGACTTGGTTATCTCAAAGGGAAACATTGCAAGAGTTATTGACCTGGAGGTTCGTGTCGGCGATGAGATCATGTCGTTCTTTCTTGCTGACGGACTTATACTATCAACACCCACAGGTTCTACGGCGTATGCGCTCTCTGCCGGCGGCCCAATTGTTCCGCCGCATGTGCCTTGTATGCTTGTCGCTCCTATTTGCGCGCATACTCTGTATGCAAGGCCGGTAGTGCTAGGCGCCGATGACGTTGCCGTTATAGCTCCCAAAGGTAACATGAGAAACCTTATGCTTACACAGGACGGACAGTTGGGTTATGAGCTGCTGCCGGACGACCGTCTGGAAGTAATGCTTGACCCTGATATCAATGTAAGCACAATAGAACTGAAAGGCAGAAGCTACTATGACCTGCTGAGAGAAAAACTGCGTTGGGGCTTTAACGGAATAACAGACGGAGGAGATTAAGTTGATAGAAGAGCTTATTGTCCGCGGCGTCGGAGGCATAAAAGATGCCAGGCTTGTGTTTGGAGGGCAATTTATCGTAATCACGGGCGAAAGCGGCTCAGGGAAGAGCAGCCTCGTCCGTGCTTTGGAGTTTATTTCCGGAAAACGCGCTCAAACAAGTCTTATTCATACGAACGACGAAATGTGCGACGTTCAGCTTGCCATATCAACTTCTCGTATATATGGACTGGAGGACGAATATCAACCCCAGGACGGCATAGTGATTGCCAGAAGAACTTTTAACAGAGCTGGCAGAGGGCGCAGCACACTTCAGAATGTTCTGCTGCCGCTCAATTCTCTCGCTTCCGCAATGGAACGCGAACTTGTAATTCAGAGTCAGTTTGCCCAATTGGGATTGCTTGATCCCAATAAGCAGTTAGAGCTTGTGGATTCGTGCGGCGGAGAAGCCTTAGAGGAAGCTAAATTAAAACTTGGCGAAACTTTCAGAGAGACTCTTGCTCTCGAAAAAAATATACTTGCCATAAAAAAACGCAAATCTGAAATAGAAGAAAAGTACCAAGATGCCGAGAATATCATGAGGCAGATAAATGCGCTTGAACTCACTGAATCAAGTGAAGGAGATTGGCTTAAGGAACTTAAAGATCTGGATGAAAGTACGCGCCGCTATGAATCTTTTAAAGAGATAAACCAAAGATTTTCCGGAACCGCATCAGGAGACGGAGTCGTGGAAGGATTGGAAACAATAGCAAAAGATATTTACGGTATTATCGCAAAAACTGACGATAAAATACGTCAAGATATTGAAAAAATGCTCTCGTCCGCTCAGAGTATAGCAAAACAGCTTAATGCAATGACGCAGAATGAAAATAAATATGACAACGCAGAAGAAGCACGAGAGAGGCTCGAGAAAAAACTTGGACTGCTTAGAAAAATTAAACGTAATCTGGAACTGCCAAACACCAAAGCGCTTCTGGATTACGCTCAGACAGCCGAAACCGAACTTGCATGGCTGAAGAATATTCATACGGAAATAGAGGAGCTTGAGGTAAAAGCAAAAGTTTTGAAAAGAAATATAAGCTCCATCGCGGTTGAAGTGCGAAATAAACGCAAAGAATCTGCCGCCGTTCTGGCAGACAAAGTTAATAAACATTTAAATGATCTTGCAATGGAGTATGCCACTTTTGACATAGAAATAGAAGAACTGAACAGGGTACGTGCTACAGGTGCCGAGAATGCTTCCTTCACTCTTACCCTTCCCGATCAGCGCCCAATGCCAGTAGGCAAGACTGCATCAGGCGGTGAACTAAGCAGGATACTTATTGCCATTCAGCTTGCTGTAGGTGATGATAAACTGCCCGGAACGCTTGTTTTTGACGAAGTTGAAGCCGGTTTGGGCGGCAAGACAGCCCTGCTTGCAGGGTACAAATTAAGGGAACTCTCCGGAAGGTGCAGAACTATACTGATCACACATGAGGCAACAATTGCAGCTATGGCAGATCGGCATTTTCTTGTAAAACGCAAAGCGGACGACACTATTATTTCAGAAATTACCGATATAGAAAGAGAACGTGAAATAGCAAGGATGCTTGCGGGAGATGAAACGTCCTCCGAAGCTCTGGAACATGCAAGATCCTTGTTGGAATTGAATAAAAGATAATATTCACCTATTCTGATTACGCTTGAACTATTGTAAAAATTACGCAATATTACATAAATAACACCTTAGAAACTGCATAAATTACATAGATTATTTATTTTTAAATATTTTGTAAATGGTTATAAATACATAGATATTTATTCTCCCGACGTTTATTGTCTGACACAGATACTAAACGCGTTACTGATATTACTAATTATGACGGTACACAAGAGGGAGGAGTATTTTTATGAACACAAAAGAATCAAAAACAAAAAAAATCAGAGGCAGTTCAAACGTAGCTTACCTTGGGCACAGTGTGGATGAAATGGTTTACGAATTTATGGAAGAGCACAATATAGACGGGCTCTCTCTGGCAATTGTTCAAGCTCCTTATATTCCAAGATCCGTCGGATACGGTGTTTCCGACAAAAAACACAGAACACTTGCATCAGTTAACACACTCTGGCCGGCAGGGCAAATCTCTCAGGCATTCGCAGCAGTTGCTGTGATGCAGCTTGCTGAACTTTCTAAAATATCGTTGACAGACAAAATATCCAAATATATTCCAGAAATCAATCCGCGATGGAGAGAGATCACAATCTTGCAGCTTCTCAGACATTCTTCCGGGCTGCCTGACTACAGAAACAGCCAAGAGTGGCACGGAGGCAGAACGTGGAGTTTTGCGGAATTAATCTCCTTGACGAATCCGGAACAACTTGCTTTTACACCAGGTACCGACGTAAAAAAATGTGCAACAAACTTTCTGCTTTTAACAGAAATTGTTGAACGCGTCTCCGGTATTTCCTACCGTGAATTTGTAATGAAAAATCAGATTGAATATCTGGGACTGGAACACACTGCTTTTGCCGAAGATTTATCCAATTTTTATTGTGAGAATTTGGACGAATCAGCAGGAACCCACCAACTGTTTAAACATAATAAAATGTATATAAATCCCAGTGAGCCCGCAAAAAGCTACACATCCGAGGACGAAGAAATTCTGCCTATTACATCTTCCGCGCTTAGAGGATTCTCCGATATATGGGCATCTGCGCAGGATATATCTTTCTGGGATATCGCCCTCGCCGGTTCAGCTCTTATACATTCACCCGAAAACAGAGCAATAGTTTATTCCGCATGGCAGCTTCCCGATGGAAGGTCCGTTCCTGCTTTTGCAGGCTGGCAATTCTACTCACATAGAGGTTTTATGGATATCAAAGGTTCCGTTCCGGGGTATTCATCATACTTAAGCAGATTCACCGACCCTGCAGAACTTGTTTGTGTAACTCTGCTTGCGAACAAGGACGGGGTTGACTTTACAAATCTCGGCAGAAGAATAGCCGCCGCTTTCGGATACCTTATGTCCACAAATTATGACGACAATAAACTTTTTCTATATGAGGGACAACTTCCGGTCTCTGAGACAGTCAAACGTCTTGAAAAAATACTGGATGAGAAAAAAATCCCCCTATTTGCCAAATTTGACCACGCACAAAATGCAAAAGAGGTTGGTTTGACATTGCGTCCCACAACAGTTCTTGTTTTTGGTTCGCCGAAGGTAGGAACGGCTCTTATGGAGGCCGATCAGAGCATATCTTTGGAACTTCCTATAAAAATATCCGTATGGGAGGATGAGAAGGGAAGTACCTGGCTCGCATTTCCTCGCATCGGTAAGCTTGCCGCAGACTATTCTCTGGATAAACATCCCGTCTCTGCGAAGCTTGAATCTTTACTTGAAGAACTTGTGCGAAGAGCCGGGGATTTTTATGAATAGCGCCCTTTATACTATAAGGACACCTCATATCTAAGGATGTTACAATTTAAAAATCTGAACTTCTACACCGTGCAAAATGCACCTAGATCTTGAAAAATCTATATAAGTTACACGTACAATATAACCACAGTCTTATGAAGCGCGGCAAATCCTTAGATGTTTTAAGGATACCAGGTATAACTACTCTAAGCGCTGACTCGTAACTGGGAAAGATTTTCCGGTTGCGGGTCAGTTTGCGTAAGGACGTGTTGAGATACTCTGTTGTGTTAGTTGCTGCAGGACAGATTTGCGTATTGCATTATTGAGTAAAAATAATTTACTGGTATACTCTTAAATAGAAGCACGTACTGCACTCTTGTTGCCGGTGGGAGATGTCTCTTTTGTCATGTATAACAATTTTAGAGCAAATACTATAAAACGCTGTGTAATAATAACCGGAATGTCCGGAGGCGGAAAATCATCAGCCCTCAATGTTTTTGAGGATCAGGGCTTCTATGCTATAGACAATCTTCCTCCCTCACTGTTACCACAGTTACTTGATGTGCTTACCAAACATCAGGCTGCCATAGATAATGGTGTTGCAGCCGTTATTGACGTGCGTGTTGATGGCCTTTTAAATGACCTTGATAATGTGCTTGCCGACATCAAAGACAAAGCTGACAAAGTAGAAATACTTTTTGTTGATGCATCTGACAGTTGTCTTGTAAGAAGATTTGAGACGACAAGGCGTAGGCATCCTCTCGCATCCGATACAACAATACTTGGAGGAATTACCAAGGAACGTGAACTTCTTAAAAAGATATATCAACAGGCTGATGTTGTCATCGATACGTCAGGGCTCAAAGCTCCGGATTTCAAGGCTAAGCTACTTGAAGTAATGGGAATGTCTTCGGAAAAACCCGTGGTTATATTAAGCTCGTTTGGATTTAAGTACGGAATACCGCAGGATTCTGACTACATTCTCGATGTCCGTTTCATGCCAAATCCAAACTATGTACCAGAACTGCAAATGCTTTCCGGTAAGGATCCGGAAATACAGGAATACCTAGGCAGATCTCCGCTTCTTGACAACTTTGTTTCCAAAGCAGTTCCTCTTTTTGACTTTGTGTCATCAGTCTATTGTAGTACAGGAAAAAGGCAGCTTCATATAGCTGTAGGGTGCACCGGAGGACGTCACCGCTCTGTTGCGGTCGCTGAAACAATTGCCAAAAACCTGAAAAAAAACGGGGTTAATGTAAAGGTAGAACACAGAGACATAGATAAGGGGAATACAAGGTGACACCCTTTATAATTATTTTTCTCGTATGCATATCAGCTGCATTCGCTGTTGTTTTCTACATATGTGCTGGACGATTGAAAAGTGCGAATGATTTTGCAACAAAGCACTGGAGGCGCGGGGGAAACGAACCTGATATCAGACTCAGGTTTGGAGCAAACATCGTTACCATAGGAGGAGGAACGGGGCTCTCCACGCTTCTTTCCGGACTCAAGGATTACACAAGGAACATTACCGCAGTGGTAGCGGTCACAGACGAAGGCGGCAGTTCCGGAAGAATAAGACAAGAGTGGGGCATGTTGCCCCCCGGTGATATACGCAACTGTATAGTCGCTCTCGCGGAAAATGACAGCTCGCTTAACAGTTTGTTGAATTTCAGATTTGACAGGGGCGAGCTCAAAGGACACAACCTCGGCAATCTTATTCTTCTCGCAACTACAGAGATGATGGGAGATTTTCAGCGTGCAGTAGAAGAACTTAACAAACTGCTTGCAATCAGGGGGAGGGTTTTGCCGGTTACTACTGAGCCCGTTGTGTTAAAAGGGCAAACCGATGACGGAGAATGTCTTAGCGGTGAACTGCAAATATCGGCAAATGGCTATAGATTAGCGAAACTGTGGATCGAACCATCAAGAGCCAAACCTCTTCAAGCAGTATTGAAGGCTATAGAAGATGCTGATTTAATAGTACTGGGACCTGGCAGCCTTTTTACAAGCGTTTTACCAAACCTCTTGCTTAGAGATATTGCGCTGGCACTTAAAGAATCTTCTATACCAATTGTATATGTAGCAAACTTAGTGACTCAGCCTAAAGAGACAGAGGGAATGAACATTCTCTCTCACATAGATTGGATAGCCAGCGTAATAGGAAGAGTTCCTGATTATGTCCTTGCAAACCAAGCTCAAATACCAAGCGAATTTGTGACAAGGTATAGTAAAATAGGGGCAAATCCTCTCTATCTTTCGGACAAAGAGGAAAAGTACCTGAAATCACTCGGCACAACTGTTATTTACGGCGATTTTGTAAATATAAAAGATGGGGCATACCTTAGGCATAATGCAAGAAGCTTATCTGACAATATTATGCTTCTGGCTGAAGAAAGCATAGAAAAACGGAGACTCTGACATGGATCACCTGGAACACATACTTTGGGATGAGTGGACATCTCTGCCTGCAATTTCTCCTGCTGAAGATGAGATTGCAGGAATAATTGACGGGTTAAATTACACAATTACGGCTGAAAACCATGTTTTTATATGTTCAAGACTGTTTAACATCAGGAGATTGATGAAATTATGGCCTGAATCAGTGTGGGCAGAAGATATGCTGTCACAGGATTCTATACGTCTGTTACACTCGCAGAAAGGCAAAAAAAATTCATTCTATATAAAATCATCGACGGCAGAAGAAATAATAAAACACAGCTCAAAATTTGGCAGACGAGTCAGAAATTGGAACTGGATAAGGGGATTATGGGGTAGTTGCGGCTCACTGTACCTCCCTAAAGTAGGGTACTATCTTGTACTACGGCCGCCAAGCACAAACGGATCTGCCGAAAGGCTGCAGGGTATTTTAAAATCCGCCGGTTTTTCTGTCGGGACAAGAAAAAAGGCATCAGGAAGAGAGATTATGATGCGCGACCAACAACAGATAGTGACATTTCTATCTAGGCTTGGCTTTATACAAACGACACTGTCGTTTGAAGAAACAGCGATATACCGTTCCGTGCGAAGTCACGCAAATAAATTATGCAACTGTGATACGGCAAATATCAACAAAACATTAGCTGCCGCTCAATGTCAGCTCACCGTTATTGCAGAGATCGAAAGCCTTGGTATAATTGACGATATACCTGATACTCTGAAGGAGTTGATTTATGCAAGAAAATCTAATCCAAGTATCTCAATGAAAGAACTAGGGCAAAGTTTACCGAGACCAATTAGCAAAAGTACGGTAGAATATAGGTGGAGAAAGTTAGAGAATCTGTTACACAGACATTTGAAAGGGGATGGTGGCCATGTACCTTGGAAAGGCAGATGTTAACACCTACGATAAAGGGGCGGGCAGGGAGTTTCTAGTTTCAAGCCGTGGCAGCTATGGATTTTCAACGGTCATAGGAGCCAATACGAGAAGAGAGCACGGTCTGCTCGTTGTCCGTCCGGAAAAAGCGCTAAAGCACTCCGTGCTTGTGAGCAAAATTGAAGAAACCGTATTTGATAACAACAAAAAGTACCAGCTCTCCACGAATCGTTACAAAGACTTAGTTTTCCCCGATGGTTACCGTTACCTTCAGGAGTACCAAGGAAACCCATATCCCAGTATGCTCTTCGTAATACACAGCATTCTGCTCAAAAAGTCTATCTTTATGCCTCAGGATAAGACCTGCACAGTACTTAAGTACGAACTTTTAGCGTCGCCCGACAAAATTCGTCTGGATCTGCGCCCAATATTTGCACACAGGCTCAATGATGATGTGTGTTCAGAACCTGATAAACATGAATTTACCCACAGCCTGATAAGCGAGTCATCGATGGAAGTGAATGGCAGAGGATATGCTAGTTACTGTTCTTCCACATCGGGAACATGGTCTGTAAAGCCTCTGTGGTTTGAAAATATAATCTACGAACAGGATGACAGGCACGATACGCCATCTGTAGATCAGCTTTGGTCTCCGGGCTATATTACGAATGAAATTTCGCAGGGTGACGTTGTCTATGTCATTTTGTCAGACACACCTGAAACATTCTCATTTGCAGAACTCACGGCAATGGAGAAGGAAGCTGCCGACAGGTTCGAGAATATTTTGGAACAGGCTAATCTGCCTGCGCTCAGCAGTGCGGAACAGGATATGATATTCTCCTCCTACCACTTAATAGACGACAGAGAATCGCCCCTCTCTCCAATATACACAGGCTATCCGTCTGTCGAGAATCATTCTCGAAAAGCATTTATTGCTTTGCCAGGGCTCACACTTGCAACCGGCCGAGAGAACATAGCCGAGACAGCTCTAAACTTCTGGATGAACAAGGCATCCGAATCCGGTTGGGTAATGCCAGAAAAAATTGAAAATAATGGTCATCCTATTTTTGAAGGAGCAGACAACGGTCTTTGGTTCGTGTATGCCGCGGATAAATATATATCACACGTAGGCGAGTCAAGGGATACAACGGAGGTCTGCAAGGCGCTTTTGGCTGTAGTTGACCGTTACCTTGGCGGCGTAAACGAGCTTGACATCACCTGTGATGATAATGGACTGCTTTGCCTAGCTAACGAAGAACCCGCTCGCCACTGGATGTATGAGAAAGTGGCAGGTGAAACTGTCGTATCAAGGACAGGATATCTTGTGGAAATAAACGCGCTCTGGTATAACGCGCTTAAGGTTGCGGAGAAGAATGCCTCGCCGGATGTCGCTCAAAAGTATGCGTCTGCCGCTTTGCTCTGCCAGAAATCCTTCCGTGAAATTTTCTGGAGCTCCGAAATAAATGGTCTGTATGACTTTGTCAGCAATGATATGGGCAAAAAATGTGCAACAATACGCCCGAATCAGATACTTGCTGTTTCCTTACCATATTCACCGCTAACAGAAGAAATGTCCGCAAAAGTATTTGCCCTCTGCTGGAACGAACTCTACACAACATACGGACTCCGTACACTTGATCCGCATGACGAAAAGTTTAAGGGAAGAGCAGAAGGACGCATTGACCAGAAGGCAAAGGCACGTATGCGCGGGATGGCGTGGCCGTGGCTTCTTGGGCAGTTTATCACTGCATTTTTAAAGCTTAATCCAACTAAAAAAGAATTAGCTTGGGCGTTCATCAGACCCTTCAACTCGCACTTGAGACACAGTTGCTTGGGCGGAATAGCCGAGGTTTTTGATGGTATGATGCCATACAGACCGCATGGAGACGTTCTCAGTGCTGCGTCACTGGGCGAATTACTAAGGGTTCTCCACGAAGACCTAGAGGAGTGCAACTAGTAATACTCTCCTGAATTTATCAGTGGAATTAAGTGTTAACCCCGTATCCTTCAGGGTTAACACTTACGGTTGTTCATATAATATTTGAGGGGGAACTTCTAATGGCTAAATATAAAGTTGCTATTAACGGTTTTGGACGTATCGGAAGACTGGCTCTGCGTTCTATGTTCTTGGACGGCAGAAACGATCATCAATTTGAAGTAGTGGCAATAAACAGCCGCACACCGGCCGCGTCTCTTGCATACCTGTTCAAGTATGATTCTGTCTACCATCGCTTCCCGGGAGATGTGCAGGTTGAGGAAAATGCGATTGTCATAAACGGACATAGGATCCAGACTGTTCTTGAACCGGATCCCACAAAGCTGCCTTGGAAAGAACTCGGAATTGATCTCGTAGTGGAATGCACCGGAAACCTTACGAAAAATGACGCAGCAAACGCTCATATTACTTCCGGAGCCAAGAAAGTCATTATCTCCGCAGCGGCAAGCGGAGCGGATGCAACGATAGTTTACGGCGTAAATGAAGGTATTTATGATCCAGCAAAACATAACGTAATCTCAAACGCTTCATGCACAACTAACTGCTTGGCACCTGTATGCAAAGTTCTAAATGAGAAATTTGGCATAGTCGAAGGACTTATGAACACAATCCACTCCTATACCAATGATCAGGTGACTCTGGATCGCTCACACAAAAAGACCCCATCCCGCGGAAGAGCGGCGGCTCTGTCCATTATCCCGACAAGCACCGGAGCAGCTAAGGCAATAGCGGAAGTTATGCCCGAACTAAAGGGAAAACTCAACGGTCTCGCTCTCAGAGTTCCGACTCCTACAGTCTCTGTTGTTGACCTTACCGCAACTCTGGCGAAACCGGTAACAAAAGAGGAAGTCAATGCCGCAATGAAAGAGTACTCAGAAGGACCGCTTAAAGGTATTCTCGGCTATGAGACCGATGACCTTGTTTCAATGGATTTCGTCGGCGACAGACACTCATCAATATTTGCACCGAACCACACAATGGTAATGGGCGACAGAATGGTTAAGGTGCTTTCATGGTATGACAACGAGTGGGGATATAGCTGCAGAATGGTGGATTTGGCAGACTATATCCTTTCAAAGGGACTTTAAGACAATGCGTCTCAAGACTTTTACGAGTGCAGATGTTGCAGGCAAGAGAGTGCTCGTGAGGGTAGATTTCAATGTCCCTATGTCAAACGGTAAGGTCAGCGATACTACCCGCATTAAAGCTCACATACCGACAATAAAAGCCCTCGTTGAAGCAGGCGCGAAAGTATCTCTTGTATCACACCTGGGACGCCCTAAGGGTGAGGTCAATTTAAAATATACACTTGCTCCGATTGCAGAAGAACTTGCGGAGCTTATCGGTATGAAGGTGACCTTTGTAGACGACTGCATCGGAGAAAAAGTTGCTGCTGCAGTTGCAAACCAAGACGCAGACGAACTTTTAATTCTGGAGAATGTAAGGTTCTATCCGCAAGAAGAAAAGAACGACATGACTTTCGCAAAAAGTTTGGCAGCAAACTTTGATGTGTTTGTCATGGATGCCTTTAGTGCTTCGCATAGAGCTCATGCCTCCACGAGGGGAATAGCTGAGGTTCTGCCTTCCTTCTCGGGTGAGTTGATAACGAGAGAAATAACAATGCTCAGCGCAGCACGAGACAACCCCGGCAGACCCTTTGTCCTAATACTCGGCGGAGCGAAAGTCTCTGATAAAATTGCGGTAGTAGAAAATATGTTGACCAAAGTCGACACCATTTTGATTGGCGGAGGAATGGCTTTTACTTTCCTGAAGGCATCCGGACTTGAAATAGGTAAGTCACTGTGTGAAGAGGATAAGCTTGAGTTTGCCGCAAAAATGCTTGAACAGGCGCACAAACTCGGTGTATCAATCCTTTTGCCGACAGATGCAGTTGTCGCAGATGAATTTAAAGCTGACGCACATTACGAAACTGTTTCCGTTTCAGCGATTCCATCTGATAAAATGGGGCTTGATATAGGTCCCGAAACGGTCAAGCTGTTTACGGAATCTATAGCATCTGCAAAAACTGTCATTTGGAACGGTCCGATGGGCGTATTTGAAATGTCTGCATTCGCAAACGGCACACGAATGATTTCCGAGGCGTTAGCTTCTGCGACATCGCATGGGACACTCACGGTTGTAGGCGGGGGAGACTCGGCCGCGGCTGTAACCGAGTTTGGGTGTGCTGACAAAGTGTCTCACGTATCAACAGGCGGCGGTGCAAGTTTGGAATTTTTTGAAGGAAAAATGCTTCCCGGAATCGAACCATACATAATAGATTAGTCATGAAAAAACGGGAGACGGCGAAGCACTCAGACGCGCCGTCTCCCGTTTCATATTTTTCATCAAATGGAGATGAGAGAGTGGCACGCAAAAAATTTATAGCAGGAAATTGGAAAATGTATAACGGTCCCATAAGCACGACTGAATACATCAGCAAGTTTGCGGCAAAGCTCGCCGAGTCGGTGCGGTTACAAGCCGCTTTAAATGATTCAAGACTTGAAACAGCGATATTCCCCCCGGCAATATCTGTAGAAGCAGCAATAAGAAGCAGAGGAACAGCACAAATTACCGTTGGTGCCCAAAATTTATACTTTGAAGAAAAAGGTGCATTCACAGGAGAAATATCTGCACCAATGCTGGCTGAAGCAAACTGCACACATGTACTTATAGGACATAGTGAAAGACGTCACATATTTAAAGAAACAAATTCTGAATTAAATAAAAAAATTAAAGCAGCACAATCTGCCGGATTGATTCCGGTTTACTGCGTGGGCGAACTTCTGGACGAACGCAAGGATAACAGAACCTTCGATGTGATAAAGGCACAAATTACTTTGGGGCTTGAGGGATTGGAGCCCTTAATGGTAAAAAACCGCTTAATAATTGCTTACGAACCCGTTTGGGCAATAGGAACTGGGTTAACGGCAAGCCCCAGCGATGCTCAGGAGGTTTGTGAATTTATCAGAAATGTGATCGCTGATATCTTCGGTAATGAGGCGGCAGAAAATATATTGGTTTTGTATGGAGGCAGTGTAAAACCCGAAAATACAGCCGCACTGATGACACAAAGAGACATAGACGGTGCACTCGTTGGCGGCGCATCATTAGATGCAGACAGTTTTATCGCCATCCTGGAAGCATCAATTCGGTCCTAATTTTACATGGTGAAAGATCTGAATCCCAGTCAAACATAACATAAGATATATTATAGGACATTATGTAGATAAATAAAAAGACGGGCTTATCACCCGTTCTTTTTGTTTATGTTGTAATTTGACATGGTAACTATAGATTATAGTTACTCGTCCTCATCATTAAACTTCTTAACAGGAGCATCTCCCCATAAAGAGTCAAGCCTGTAATAGTCACGTCCTTCTTTGCTCAGGATATTGATTACAACATGACCTGCATCCATCAAACACCAGCGGCTGCTGTTTTCTCCTTCAACTTTGTGAGGAAGCTTCATCTCGTCAAGAATATCATCGGCTGTGTCTTTGAGCGTTCTTGCATGAAGGTCGGAACGGGCTATTGCAACTATAAATGCTTCAGTAAAACCTGAAACCTCAGACAAATCATGTACAGTAACTTCCATAGCATGTTTCTCGAGTAAAGCATCTACTATCGGCTGATAATAGGCGAAAAATTCACCTGAATCCATTTTTTTATTTTCCATGTATATTCTCCTTTTTATTGCTCTTTTTTATTTTCCTATTTTGAATAAGTTTCCACTATTTTATCAAGTATTGGGTTAAAAGTCTTGTAGTCATGTCCTACAATCAAAGAAACGTAAAAGGCCTGTTTGCTTGGACGCACAAGATTCTTAGGTACTTTAAGAAGCTCTCCCAATAATTTAGCAGACTCAACAGATTTCTTGCTCGCATCCATGGGATATATTATGTTTGTATATTGATAGTCGAAATGTTTGGCATTTCCTGTGTGCGTTACATCTATGCCTATTTTCTGCAGTTTTACAGATACTGTTTGGCTTACAGACGCTATTCCCGTACCGTTTAATACGGCAATGGACTCTGTTATCGACTTTGCCGTTTTTATTATTTCTTCACTGCTCAATTTATCCTCTGAGCTTTTCATCTGGTTTTCTCTCTTCTGAGCGCTTTCTGCGGCGGAATCATCGGCTGCTGAGCTGTACGCCAGAGAGATACCGGCATATTTCGACGATCTATCGAGCGAGGTATCCCCTGATATCAACACGTCTATAGAGGTATTCAGAAATGCGTTTGCTGAATTGACATCGCCAACCCAGTAACTGAGTCTGTCAATCATTGCAGGCTGTCCATGCAATGTTGAGAAAAAGATGCGTTCCCTGCCTAACTCATTCTGTACATAACCTGCAAGCTGGATGGCCAATGTAGCGGACATATCTGTTTTCAGAATTTTCATCATCTGAGTAGTTAGCTCAGGAATTTTTACGACTACGCGTGGGTCATAAAGTTTCTTTAGCATAGCTTTTATAAATTGCTGCTGTCTTTGCACTCGACCGATATCCCCTAGCGCATCCTTACGGAACCTGACAAAATGCAGAGCAGTTTTTCCATCCATAACCTGTAACCCAGGTTGGATATTGATATCAAGCTTTCCGGCTCTGTCAACATAGCGCATTTTCTTTTTAACATCTATCTCAACACCGCCCATTGTGTCTATCAGTGCAGGAAAACTATCATAGTCTATTACCAAGTAATACAGTATGGGCATTCCGATATACTGCTCGATTGTTGCCTGCATAAGCTGAGGGCCTCCGAAAGCAAAGGCATGGTTCAGTTTCTGTGTTCCATGTCCCGGTATAGCTACCCTCGTATCTCTTGGTAGGGAGAGCACTCTGACATTTTTATCATCCACATCAATAGTAGCAAGAAGAATCGTGTCTGATCTCCTTGAACCTTCCACATCATCTTCGCCCATTATAAGTATATTAAACTTCCCCTGTTCCTTGAGGGCTGAATAATTGGGGCTGTCCACATCCATATCTTTGGTTATCGATTTTATGATGTCACCAGATTTTGCGTGAAAAGCGAAATAGAAACGCAATCCTGCACCTCCGATTAGTGACACTAGAGCACAAATCAGAACTATAAGTATGGGTTTAGAGAATTTCACCTAGTACTCCTCCGTTAGTTGTCTTTATATAACTCTTTTTTCATTATAAAATTTTCTACAGTTGGCGGTACCAGAAAACGAATACTCCAGTCTCTTCTGACTCGATCCCTTAATTCCGTGCTAGATATCGCAAGTAGTGGAATTTCAAGAGGGATAATTTTAGTCCTTAAATCTATCGGAAGTTCCTCCATGCGTTTGTGAGTGTAGCCATATCGACTTACAGCTACAAACTTGCACATATCCATTATCTCTTCAGGATTTTTCCACGAAACAATATCCATCACCGCATCAAGTCCCGTTATAAAGTAGAACTCTGTATCATTATATTCAGCCATTGCTTTTAGAGCTCTTAGTGTATCTATCGTATAGCTCTGCCCCACTCTGTCTATTTCTATTCTGGATACAGAAAAATATGGACAGTCTATGGTTGCAAGAACTGTCATCATGTAACGCTGTTCTGCTGAGGATACTGTCTGTTGGGTTTTATGAGGCGGCTGACCGGTTGGCACAAAGACAACCTCAGAAAGCTCAAACGCTGCATGAGCGTCATCTGCGGCTCTAAGATGTCCGTAGTGTATCGGGTCGAATGTGCCTCCCATTATGCCAACTCTGCGTTTTGCTGTATTCGGCATACTCATAATCTCCTGACTTGCATTGCAAGATGAGTAATTTAATTTATAGGCTCTTCCTGTACTGTTACTGTTTCATTATCTTGGTCATCATCTGGTATATCATCAAAATCGCTCGGGTAATAGTCCGGATAGAAATCAAACTCTTTGTATCCTATTGTAACACTGTCACCCTCTTTTGCGCCTGCAGCTTCTAGAAGCTGCTCAACCTTAAATTTGCGCAGCAACCTTGTGAATCGAGCCACATTCTCATCTTGGCTTAAATCATAACGCTCAACAGCCTTCTCCAAACGGCGATGCATAACCCTATATCCGCCACCATGCAGCGAGATTATCTGAATTTTATCGCGCCTGCTGCGCATAGGAGTTTTTTCTTCGGGTTCTTCAAACGCGAACAATCTAACTTCACTGTGCGGTCTGGGATTTGCATCTGTAAATTTAATTATTTGCTTTACAAGCTCGGGTATCCCCTCTTCCGTAAGTGCACTTACAGCACAAAACGGAACGTTCAAGGAGTCAAAGTGTACCTTTAATTTCGAGATAAGTTCCTCAGGTTCAGGAAGTTCATCAAGTTTGTTTGCCACAACAAAATATGGCCGCTCATCAAGCTGGGGATCGAATGAACGCATTTCGTTCCTGACTGTTTCCAGCTCGCACATGAGAGAATCAAAAGTGGCGGCTTCAAAGCTCAGGACGTGTATAAGAAGCCTGCTTCTGTCAACATGTCTGAGAAATTCCAGCCCCAATCCCTTGTTCATGTGTGCTCCCTCTATAAGCCCCGGAATATCTGCAATAACAATCTGCTCGTATCCCGAGTTCAGAACACCCAGATTGGGAGATAGGGTTGTAAATGGATAGTTGGCGATTTTGGGCTGTGCGTTTGATATAGCAGATAGTATACTGGATTTTCCTACATTGGGCACTCCAACCAAGCCGACATCCGCAATAAGGCGCAGCTCAAGCCTTAGGTCGGCTTCCTCTCCCAAGTCTCCGTTTTCGCAAAAACGAGGAGCCTTTCTTGCGGAGTTAGAAAAATATCTGTTTCCTCTGCCGCCTCGCCCACCGCGAGCTGCAAGGAATCTGTCTTTGGGTTCTACAAGGTCAGCAAGACCGTCTCCGGTTTCTGCATCGTAAATCAGCGTTCCGCATGGGACATAAAGTATTATATCCTCACCCGCAGCACCGTTGCGTGCTGAACCCTTTCCGTGTGATCCGTTGGAACCTTTTATGTTTCTTTGGTATTCAAGGTCGGCCAGTGTTTGCAAGTTATTGGTTGCTTCAAAAATGATACTGCCACCCTTACCTCCGTTACCACCGTCAGGGCCGCCATTTGGTTTAAACCTTTCACGCAGGAAGCTCATACAACCATTGCCGCCGCGTCCGGCCTTTACAGAAATACGAACGGAATCTACAAATTTCATTATCAGTACCTCATATCTAAATTAGTTAGCATAACATAAATGGGGGCCTTTTGAACCAGGCCCCCATACTGTCTTTATATAAGCAGAACTAAACTGTTTCCGGTTCTACTGTTACAAATTTACGGTCTGCCTTTGTCAGGAAACGAACCTTACCTGTAGCAAGCGCAAAAAGAGTATAATCGCGACCAAGTCCTACGTTCTGACCGGGGTGGAACTTTGTTCCGCGCTGACGAACAATAATCGTTCCCGCATTTACAAACTGACCGTCGCTGCGTTTTACGCCAAGATACTTTGGCTGACTATCGCGACCGTTGGTACTGCTACCTTGACCTTTTTTATGTGCCATAACTTGATATCCCCCTCTATTGACCTAAACTAGCCGTTTATTCCTTCAATAAGAACAGAAGTGAACTGCTGGCGATGACCGCGGAATTTGCGATAATTCTTCTTTCTGCGGTACTTGAAAACAATAACTTTGTCGTCTTTGCCATGCTCAAGAACCTTGCCTGTCACAGCTGCTCCTTCGACATAAGGGGCTCCGACAACCGCGCCGTCGTCCTTACCAAGCAGAATAACCTTGTCAAATACTACCTGGGAACCCTCGTCCGAATGAATCTTCTCAAAACGAATTTTGTCACCTGCGGAAACCCTATACTGCTTACCGCCTGTTTCGATTACTGCATACATATACTTTTCCTCCCTCCGCTGTGTGTCAGGCAGCCAATTAGCTTTCAAAGCCCACACCAAGCGTATTCTAAACCTGTGCATTATAAAGATTATCGCAGGATTTGTCAATCAATATATTCACCTGCGTCGTCCGCTGGTTAATTGCCAAAGTAACTTAGACCCCTCAATCTTTTCACAGTTGCGATAACTTTGATAAATTTTTCTATAAGAAAAGAGGGAATACCCATAAAAAGAGAGGAGCTTACAGTCTATCTTTTCGTTTTACCTGCTTAAAAAAAGGGTTCAGCTCTAAAGAGCTGAACCCTTGATATCACTGGAGCGGACAACGGGATTCGGACCCGCGACCCTCAGCTTGGGAAGCTGATGC
>CAZBYL010000001.1:42530-107831 GCA_964496275.1 uncultured Synergistaceae bacterium
TACCAACTGAGCTATGTCCGCAGTAGAATAACAAATGCAACGGGAGAATCTTATCACATTTTTTATATTTTTGCCAACCCTTACCCTGTATTTTATCGCTATTTCTTCTTCTCCCAAGGTTTGGGCAGCGGAATGTTTTCAATATCTTTCTCTGCCCGCCATGCCCAGCCGCCGCCCAGAGAAGAACATAGGTCAACTACTGAATTTAATCTGTCGGCTCTGGCTTCTTCCAGTTTAAGGCGCACAGACAGAAGCTGCCTCTCTGCATCGAGAAGGTCAAGCTGGCTGGTCATTCCGTCTTTATAGCGATCCTGCGCCAGAATATACGCACGAGACTGGACTTCTTCCTGCTTTGTAAGATACTTCAGAATATCCTCGGTCTTATCCTTTGCCACAAAAGCATTGCTGGTCTCAGAAAATGCGGTCTGTACCGTTTTGTAATACTGAGCTAATGCCTGTTGGGCAATCGCTTCTCTCTGTTTTACACGCGAAGACAGCTTGCCGGAGTTAAATATCGGCATAAGGAACTGTGAAGCAAACGACCAGCCTGTGGCTCCTGTCAGAAGATCCGAAGGGTCTCCGGCAGGAGTTCCTATCAAACCGTTGAACGATATTGTCGGATACTGAGCCGCACGTGCGGAACCGAGATTAGCAAGAGCCGATTTATATTCAAATTCAGACTGCATTATATCGGGTCTTTGGCGCAAAATATCGGCAGGCACACCAACCGGCATGTCCGGAGGTGCGGGAAGTTCGGATAGAGGAGCGCCTCTTTGAATATCACGGCTTACATAATCTTTAGGCTCGCGCCCCATCAACAGCAGTAAGCTATTTTCGTACTGAGAGAGAGTTATTTCAAGACGGCTTACCTGAGCCGCAGAGGATGCCGCTTCTGCTTCGCTTCTGCGGAGTTCCAGTTCGCTAATGGCACCGTGTACATAACGAAGTCTATTCAGCTCCACGGTGCTGAGTTGAGATTTTAACATCGTCTCGGCAGCAAGGAGTTGCTTGTCAGTCCCCCTAAGTGAAAAATATGTTTTGGCTACCTGAGACGCAAGCGCAAGCCTGACACTATTTTTAGCGGACTCAGCCGCCAGAATATTTTCCTTTGCGGCGCTCGTTGCTTTTTGCAGCTTTCCCCATAGGTCAGCTTCGTAGTTGGCAACACCGGCACCGACAAGTGAATTATAGGTTTCGTTGTCATCGAGTCCCGTTGTAGTTCCAAGTCTTTTGTATCTCGTTGTATCGAGCTTTACACCGATTTCGGGACGTTGATTGGCTCTCGTTTCTTTAAATACGGACCTTACCTGCTGAACTTTTGCAAGAGCTATCTCCAAGTCCTTATTCTGATGAAAAGCTTCTTCCATGCATCTGTCTAAAACAGGTTCCTTAAAATCCTTCCACCACATTGTCTCAGGACGTAAACCGGACCTTACATCAGAAGAAACCGTGTCGGATGAAATTACGGCAGTGTATGCGGGAGGTAATTCGTATGACAGCGGAGCTTTAACATCCGGACCAAGATTGATATGAAAAAATGAACCTATAAACAGCGCTGCCAAGAGCGCACTTGTGGTCATCTTACCTCACCTCCGCAGTATTCGGTTCTTCTTTTGTCACATTATTAGTTTTACCCTTTTTTGAGAGCCCCATAATTAGCGCAAAAAAACTCGGAACAAAGAATATTGCAATTCCCGTGGCGGCCAACATGCCTCCTACAATACCTGTGCCGATTGAATGCCGGCTTGCGGCTCCCGCTCCGACACTCAAGGCAAGCGGCATACATCCCAAAATAAACGCGAGCGATGTCATAAGTATGGGGCGGAATCTCAGGTGTGCCGCTGTCGCAGCGGCTTCTTTCAGCGGCATACCAGAATTGTACTGCATCAGTGCAAATTCGACGATGAGAATTGCGTTTTTAGCGGCAAGACCGATGAGAGTAACCAGCGCTACCTGGAAATAGAGGTCGTTCGACAAGCCGCGTAAGATGATAGACAGAAAAGCTCCAAATAACGCAAATGGAACTGCAAGAACAACGGCAAACGGCAGGCTCCACCTTTCATACTGGGCTGCCAATATTAAAAATACCATTAGTATCCCCAGTGCAAATGCAATAGAAGTAGCGGATCCTGTCTGCTTTTCCTGATATGCTGATCCGGTCCAAGCAAGAGTGAATCCCTCGGGCAATGCTTTTCCGGCTGACTCTTCAAGCGCTTTTATTGTCTGTCCTGTCGTGTATCCTTTGGCCGGAATCCCCGTAACCTTTGCGGCAGGAAAAACATTAAATCTTTCCATTGTCTCAGGGCCGGTTATCTCACGAAGGTCAACGAGAGACTGCAACGGTATCATTTCTCCGCTTTTTGAACGTACAAAGGTATATCTTATGTCTTCGGGCCTGTTTCGGAAATCCGATTCTGAGGTCATCAAAACTTGGAACGTTCTGCCGTTTTTATCAAAATCGTTGATATAGTAGTTCCTGAAAATACTGCCCATTGTTGTAAACACATCAGAGAGGTCAACACCGAGGGCTTTGGCCTTATTCCTATCCAAATGCGCAAAATACTGAGGGACTTTTGTTGAGAATGTAGTTGTTATACTGCCTATTTCAGGATGTTTTTCAGCTTCATTTATAAAACTATTGATGGCAGATTCAAGAGCATATATATCCCCTGCTCCCCTGTTTTGCACATACGCCTCAACGCCTCCCGTGGTGCTCATTCCTATAATTGCGGGAGGGTTAAACACGAAAACCTGCCCCTCGGGAATGCTCCACGTCTTGCCCATGAGCGATGTAGCTGTCGAGAATGAGTCTTTTCCCTTCTCCATTCTCTCTTTCCAGTCTTTTAATGTTATGAATGCGGCGCCATAGTTGGCCTGGTTTGATGAATTGAGCATGTTGTATCCGGTAAAAATGAGGGAAGTTTTGACATGATCTACACTTCCTACGATTTTATTCACCTTTTTTGTGAGTTCCTCCGTCATATTCAGAGAGGCTCCGTCAGGCATTGCCATAGATGCCATGAGAATACCTTGGTCTTCATCCGGGACAAGAGAAGTAGGAACCATCGTTGCCATTTTAGCTGTCGCAAGTAAAAAGATAACAAACAACAACAGGCCTATTGCAGCCCTTTTTAAAAGAAATCTTACCCCGCTTGAGTATGCATTGGTCATCGAATCGAAGAAAGAGTTGAACCAGCGAAACAGAAAAAACTTCTTCTCTTCAACATTATGAGGTTTCAATATGAAAGCACACATTGCCGGGGTCAGAGTCAGAGCTACAAAACCGGAAATGGCAACAGATGTAGCTATCGTGATTGCAAATTGTTTGTACAGCTCTCCTGTCAATCCGCCTAAAAAAGCTATTGGAATAAAGACAGAGCAAAGCACAAGGACTATTGCAATAACCGGGCCTGTAACCTCTTCCATTGCCTTGAAAGCAGCATCTCTCGGAGACAGTCCGCGCTCCATGTGGCGGTCAACGTTTTCAAGCACAACGATTGCGTCGTCCACGACAATACCTATAGCAAGAACAAGTCCGAACAAAGTGAGGGTGTTGATTGAGAAGCCAAAAAGTTTAAGCCCCGCAAAAGTACCTATTATAGATACAGGAACAGCCAAACATGGAATCAAGGTTGCTCTCCAATTTTGCAGGAACAAAAATACGACGATAAATACCAGAATCATGGCCTCAAACAGAGTCTTAACGACCTCTTCAATAGATACGCGCACAAAAGTCGTCGTGTCGTATGCGATGTCGTAAACAACCCCATCAGGAAAATGGGCGGAAGCTTCTGCAAACTGTTTCTTTACCATGTCACAAACCTTAATTGCGTTTGCACCCGGTGCAAGAGTGACACCGATGGGAACAGCAGGTTTTCCATTCTGATGCCCCATGAAACTGTATGTTTTTGCACCAAGCTCGACACGCGCGATATCTTTAAGGTATACGGTAGCACCATCGGGGGTAGTTTTTATTATGACATTTTCAAACTCTTCAGGGGTGGTAAGCCTGCCCTTTGTCGTCATTATGTAGGTTTTTTCCAGTTTTGAACCGGTTGGTTGGTCACCGAAACGCCCAAGAGCATACTGGCTGTTCTGGTCCTGAACGGCAGCGGCAATATCGGACGGCGCAATACCGAGCTGAGCCATTCTGTCGGGCTTCAGCCATATTCTCATTGCATAATCTTGGGCAGTATATATAACAGCATCACTGACGCCAGGAATTCTTTTCAGGTCATCAACTATATTTAAGAGAGCATAATTACTCATGTAGATAGTGTCATAGCGGCCATCAGGTGCAAGCAAGGTAGCTATCATAAGAAGGTTCGGAGAAGATTTCTGAACGACGATACCATATTTTCTGACCTCTTCCGGTATGGAAGGCGTTGCCATTTGTACTCTGTTATTTACGTTTATCGTAGCCTGGTCAGGGTCTGTCCCCAGCTCAAAGGTAACGGTGAGCGTCATATTTCCCTGTCCGTTGCTGACAGAGTTCATATAGATCATATTATCAACGCCGTTAATCTGGCTCTCAAGAGGTGAAGCCACAACCTGAGCTATTACCTCGGGAGTAGCGCCGGGGTATGTTGCGGAAACAGTCACCTGAGGCGGAACAAGCTCAGGAAACTGCGCTATCGGCAAAGTCATTATCGAGACGATGCCGGCCAGCATAATTATGATCGAACAAACTGTAGCCAGAATCGGTCTTTTTATAAAGATAGACGAAAACATTTTCTATCCCTCAGTTCTCTTTTACGGTGCTGTCACCGGAAACATCGGACGAAACATCCTTTGACACGGTCACCGCGCCGCTGTCAACAATCATAACAGCCTTTCCGGGAAGGACTTTTGCAACGCCGTCAGTAATGATTCTTTCTCCGGAGGAAAGCCCCTTTCCAACAAGGCAATTATTCTTTATTTTTTTTGTAATAGTAATGGTTCTTGCCGTAGGAATGTTTTTGTCATCAACCACATAGACAATGGTTCCTTCCGAAGACTGGAGCGTGGCGCGCAGCGGCACCTGAATCACATCTTTTATGTAACAGCCTGAAACATAAACTCTGACAAACTGCCCCGGGTACAAATCATTGCCCTTATTTTCAATAACTGCGCGGGCTTTTAAGGATGCCGTAGCGGGGTCTGCAAACTGGTTCTGGAAGTCGATTTTTCCTGAATTAGGATACATGCTTCCGTCACCCAGAGCTACGTTCACAGACATTCCGGATGAAACTGTTTTTAATATACCGTCCGAACGCAGCTTCTCCAAATTGCGATGTTCGTCCGCCGGAATAGCGAAATCAACATACACCGGGTCTGCCTGAACAATTTTAGTCAGCATATCACCTACGTTTACAAGATTTCCTACGGAAAACTGCTCTTTGCTGCTAAGTCCGGAGATAGGAGCCTTAACTACAGTCCAATTTAAATCAATCTGAGACTGCCTTACTGTGGCCTTGGCGTAATCAACAGCAGCGCGTGTTGCCTGCATTGAAGCTTCCGCATTATCGTACTCGGTTTTGCTCACAGCATTTTTCTTGTACAGAGACGAAACTCTGTCAAATTCCACCTTTGCAAGGTTCATCTGCACCTGGCTCTGCTTAAGGCTTCCAAGATTCTTATTCAGTGTCGCTCTATATGGCGCAGGGTCTATACGAAAAAGAACCTGCCCTGCTCTTATAGGCTCACCCTCTCTGTAATCTTTCTTCACCAGAATACCGCCGACCTGCGCTCTAACCTCAGCATCTTTGTAGCCTGTTGTTTGTCCAGTGTATTCAAAAGTGATAGGGACATCTGCTTTTGTGACTTTGACAACAGAAACCGAGACAGGCGGAGTCTCTGTGGATTTGAGTGCGGCAGCCTTCTTTTCCTGCTGTGAACGCCAGAACCAAACTCCGATCCCTGCAATTACAAGCAGCGCAACTATCATAAAAAGTGCATTATTTTTTTTAGGTGGAATGTTATTATCCGTATTTATGGTTGTGTTCTGATTTTCCATTGCACAGCACTCCCCTTATTTGAATAAAGTCGACAAAATAAATTATAGCATAGTATCTCTGACAAATCTTTATTTGCATCTCGCAGTTAAAGCGGCAAGAAAAACAGAATATATATAAAGCGGAGGGCATCCGAATCACCGTACGCCCTCCGCCTATATTCAGATGCGGATACCTTTCTGCTCTACTCTTTTTCCTTGTCGTTATCCTGTGAATCATAGAGCTTTACTACTATCCTGTTCTTTACTATTTTCACGCTGCCTGCCGCGGGAAACATAGGCATGGCCTCCACCTCAGGCATCTTGGAGAGCACGCCGCATACGTATGAGCCGGAGAGCGACGATACGTATTTACAGCCAAGATAATCCCGAAGGAATATATGATACTGATTACAGCCTATAAGCTCCGGCCCGTCGAAAGCCGCAGTCATCATGCGGTATCTGCCGGACGGTATGCGGCTGTTGTCCACAAGGTTTCGCGGATTGCCTACGAACGCAAGCGCCTTTGGGCCGTCCGGTTTCAGTTCTCCGATGCGCTGCACGAGCTGCACGGAAAACGCGTATGCTTTTTCATACCCCATATACATCTTAAAATAAGTTTCATTGCAGAAAACATATCCGTTCCAAACAAGCACCGCGCAGCAGACCGCAGCGCCCCAAAGCGAGATCGCCCTGACATTTGTGCGAAGCCCAGGTTCCTTCGCCCCGTCCTGTAGCGGTGCAGATGCGCAGATGTCCGCCGCGTTTGCGGCAAAAACCCACAGTAATATCCCGGCGTAAGTCATTACCACGTGCATATAGCCGCCAAAACCGTTCCGCCTTAGCGCGCCGATGAGATAGAGCCCGCAGAGCGACAGCGGCAGCACAGCGGAACAAGCCGCGCAGAACGCAAAGCGCGACGCCCATCCCCGACCGCAGGCGCGGCGTGCAGCAAGCCACAGCATAACCGGCACAAGTGCCGCAAGCGCGCAGCGTGCCGCCGTCACCGCCGTTCCGGCTCCGTCAAGGGGTGCGGTGAACATATCCAAAAGGAAGGACTGATAAATATATAAAACTATATGCGGAAGATCCCGCAGCAACGACGAAGCCAGACTGCCTCCGCTCAGAGAATTAACGCCCTGGTAATGCGAAAGCGAGACGCCTGTCGCCATCGTAATGAGCTTCGTGACCACGATATAAAAGCCCAGAGCCCCTGCAAGGAGCTGCGCAGAGCGCACTGCAAGAGCGCCGACCTCAGTCCATTTTGCACCGGACGCAGCGCGGCGTATGATAAGGATAAGCATCAGGGACGCGGCGAAAAAGAAATAAGCCTGATATGTCCCAAGGCTCAGCACCAGCAGCGGAATACCGACAATAAGCCCCCGCGAAGAACGGCTTGACAGCAGCGCCGCAGCGGAAGCGCAGAGCATCGCGAACTGGAAGGCATCGGCCATAAACATAAATGCAAACATCGACGAAAGCACGGGAGAGGCAGCGAGCAGTGACGCGGTCAGCAGCGAAAAAAACAGAGTCCGAAACTCCAGCGCGGCTATAACGCAGCAGGAGCCCGCAGAAAGAAAGAGCAGTGCAAGCGTCCCGCGGACAAACGGCGTGCTCCATTCTCCGCCGAGCTGCCAGATGACATTTCTGAACCAGCGTCCCAGGGAGAGGTTATGGTTCACGACAAGCGAAAACTCATACATATCGTCATGGTTCGGCAGTTTGTTCATAAACATGAAAAGGTGCGTCACAAAACCAAAAGCAAGCGTCCAGAAAAAGACAATCTTGATATTCCGCGGAACCGCGCGCCAAAGCGACGCGAAAAATTCACAGGGTCCCTCTAATTTGAAGCTGGGCAGCATATCCATCTATTTGTCTCCCTTGTCACATAAATTCGTCACAGCAATTCGCGCGTCGGCTCATAAAACATTGACTTAATCATTATACCAGCAGTCACCTTTATAACGGAAACGTCGTCGACAAAAAAAAGCGCCCCTCATAATGCAGGGGCGCATAGCGTTTATGTTTAGCCGGCAGATATATCGCTACGCGGCTGTCCGCTTACTTTTTCGCGGATTTCTTATACTTGCTGTAGAAGAATGGAGCCATCGCGCCGAATATCAATATGGCAGGGAAAGCCGCCGATGAGCAGCCGCTGCCGGAGCCGGAGGCGTCGCCTGAGACGGTGACTATTGTTGTGATGTCAAAGGAGATAGGGTTATATTCTGTAGTGTCTGATGTCAGTTTGGAAGCTTTGAGCGCCCCTGTTGCTCGGACTTTATAGCGCCCGTCGGTGTGTCCATAGCCGACAGTGTTGCCATTCTTGTCGCCGTTGACTGATAGACCTGTGTCAACGCCATCTATGGCCTTTACGTCAACAGAAAGATCGGATATCGCATTGCCTGCCGAAACAGATGGCATCATAGAGAAAATTTGCGCTGCAGCAGAACCGCCCTTTGGGATAGTGATAGGATCGGGGTTAAAGATGTATGCAACAGCTTTTCCGTCAAAGTTGTCGCGTGAGACCGCCTTCGTTTTAGCTGGATCACCAGAATCGTCTTTTCCCACGCCTTTGTCTGCGGTTCCCTTCAGCCATGCACAGTTAAAAATACCGTTTGATGGGGCGGAAAAGACGTTTGCCCCTTGACTGCTAATGCCTGTTGGTGTATCAGTCGGAGCCCCAGATGGCGGATCGGCAAAATATCCAACTATTCCTCCAATACTGCTCCCTGTATCGCCTGACACTACACCGCTGTTTATCGATGAAACAATGGACGATGTACTGCTGAGGAAACCGGCAACGCCGCCGATGCGACTCGTACCGGAGCCGTTTATTTTACCTTTGTTGATTGCAGAAGTAAGAGTTGAGGCTGCTTCCACCTTTCCCGCAATCCCTCCCACATAAGATTCACTGCCGGAATTCAATGTATCAGAAACAGCCGCCAAATTTATTACATTATCCATACTGCTTGGATTCAGGGATCCTGCAATGCCGCCTGTGTTGGTGTTGCCATCTGACTTACTGTTAATTATAGTCGCCTTGTTAATAATATTTGCGATTTTTGAATTATTCGCAGAACCCACAAGCGCACCAACGCTTGCATAACTGCCGGAGATGGCTCCGGTCGTCACAACATTTTTAATGTCTGCGCTGGCGATATATCCAAAAAGTCCGGCGTTAGTAAGTCCGCTGTCCATGCTGGTAATATTGACAGAATATCCCTGTCCGTTGAAAGTGCCCTTAAACGAAAGAGTATCGGTTGTTCCAATCGGCGTCCAGCTTTTGCCGTCCAGGTCGATGTCGTTGCTTAGAATAATAGTATCCCCGTAGAAGTCATCACTATCAGCCTTGACCAGCGCGGCAACGCCCGCAAGCTGCTCCGGCGTTGAAATATAGAACGTTGTATCAGCAGACGAATACCAAGCTACATCTGCGCTCGCGGCCCAAGAATCAGCGTTTGGAGCCGTATCCGCCTGCGACGGCAGCATGTAGACACAGGCAACAAGTCCGAGCATAAGCGCGGCCATTGCAAAAACCGAAAAACGTTTCTTCTTCTGTGACATTTTTCTCGTGTCTCCTTTAATGAAAGTATGAAATTTAATTCTACGCAAAAAAGTATATATTAATCCCTGACAAAAAGCAATTAAAATCAACGTGAAATCATCAAAGGAAACAAACACTTCTTCTGCCTCAAAGGCTCCCTATAATGGGAATCAAAAGTCAAAGTCAGCGCTCAATCAAGCGGCAGTATTGTTCTTGCAGCGCTTACGCTTTGTTTCAAAGGCTCCATTCCGATAAGCAGTGAGCCCAAAAGATGTGTCTCATTTTGTGCGATAAGTAAGACAGCAAATCTGTGATTTACGTTGTAGAATTTAGTCTTGTCACCAATCACTTAGCCGGCTTGGCATTATTCCGGCCATACTGAGGGAGTTTTAACCTTTATGAACGAGCGAGAAGTGAACAGGTAAGTAATCTGCATCAAAAAGCCTATGGGGAACTCAGCGACGCTTTGCACGGGGTTCAACAGTTCTCTTATCGAAAAGGTCAGCGCTTCCCTAATGCGTCTTCAAGCCTCTCCTCGACTATCCAGCGCGGGCGTGCCTTTGCCTCGCGGAAAATCCGGCCGACGTACTCGCCGACTATCCCGAGCGATAGAAGCTGTATGCCGCCGAGCATCCAGATGGAGAGCATCAGCGAAGTCCAGCCCTGCACTGTGTGCCCAGTCAGCTTTCGCACCAGCGACCACATAAGCATTGCGATGCTGACGAGGAATATTGCAAAGCCTGTGAAGGCGATAAGGCGCAGCGGAGCAATGCTGAAGGAGCAGAGACCATCGAGCGCCAGCCTGCACATACGATGCAGCGAATATTTCGTGCGGCCCTGTGTGCGCATACGCCGCTCGTAAAATACATCCGAAGTTTTGTAACCGATAAGCGTAACGACGCCGCGAAGGAAAAGGTCTGACTCTCGGTATTGCATCATCGACTCAAGCGAGCGCCGCCCCATTAGGCGGAAATCCGCGTGTCCCGGCACGACGCCGGTGCCGAGAAAGCGCATCATCGCGTAAAAGACATTGGCCGAATTACGTTTTAAAAAGCCGTCCGCCTTGCGCGAAGAGCGGACGCCGCGGACTATCTCCGCTCTGCCTTCCGCGTATATACGCGCCATATCCTCTATCGCCGCGGGGTCGTCCTGAAGGTCTGCGTCAATAGTTACAACAGCGTCAGCGCCGGCTGCGTATGCCTCGCTAAGCCCTGCGAGCAGCGCCGCCTGCTGCCCGAAGTTGCGTGACAGTGAGATGCCGCAGAATGCCGTATCCGCCTCATGCAGCGCCGCAACATGCTCCCAGGTGCCGTCCTGCGATCCGTCGTTGACAAAGAGTACACGGCTTTCACTCGAAGTGACACCGGCCGCCTCCAGCCGCAAAAGCACCCCGCGAAGGACAGAAGCACACTCCCCCAGCGCCTCCGCCTCATTAAAGCACGGCACTACGATATACAATCTCATAAAACTATCATGAACGCTCATTCGGAGCCACCTCTTTTGTTATACTGTAAATCAGATGGGGCATCTTGCAGTCTTTGTATATTTTAACAAATTCGCCTTCCTGCCTCATACCTATACGTTCTGCAACCTTTAATGAAGAGGTGTTGTTTGGACGTATCTCCGCTATAACCTTATCAGTTTTCAAAGTGTCAAATGCGTATTTAATACAAGCGGCTGCACCCTCGGACGCATACCCCCGCCCCCAATATTCCTTAGCTAAAATATAGGCAATACCAATGTGCCTTTCCCCTTCTATAGTTTCTATCAGAGGCCCAATCACACCTATAAAAGCACCGGTATTTTTATCAATCGCAGCAAAAAAACTGAATCCGTCTTCTTCATAGCGGGATAGATTTTTTTTAATCCAATCTAAGACTTCTTCGTCAGTGAAAGCATGCTCCCAAGCATACATAATTTCAACATTCTGCAATATCTTACAAAGTTCAATATAATCATCATAAGTAATTTTTCTGAATAAAAGTCTTTCACTCGACAATACGATATTCATAGTCTCTGAATCTCCCGACCGTTATCTCCATATTTTATGACGTCAGCTGCATAAAAAAATCTTTGTAAGCATCGCAAGAGAGCACATATACGAATTGCAAATGCTTTTCTCTTACTATAAACTAACCTCACGTAAAATGAAAGCAGTATGCTCCGGCATATAATACCGGCAATGGTGCCATACTTATATAACGGAAGGGGAATCTATATGTACGAACTTATACAAGTCTCAGAAAAAAGCTACTATATTCAAAGCCCGGCAAAGATAGGACTTTACAGATTGAATGACACGGACGTCTGCCTGATCGACAGCGGAAGCGATAAAGAAGCAGGACGCAAGGTACGGCAGGTTTTAGACGCAAACGGGTGGCATCTGACAACAATATACAATACTCATTCCAATGCCGACCATATCGGCGGAAATAAATATCTGCAGACACAAACTAAATGTAGAATATTCGCTCCCGGAATCGACTGTGATTTTACAAGACACCCTCTTTTAGAGCCATCTTTCCTTTATGGGGGCTATCCCGTCAAAGATCTTCGCCACAAGTTTTTAATGGCACAGGAGAGTGACGCGGAATATTTAACTAAAGAAGCTTTGCCCGATGGGTTTGAAATAATAAGTTTGCCGGGACATTTCTTTGACATGGTAGGATATAGAACACCCGATGACACAGTCTACCTGGCAGATTGCCTATCGAGCATAGAGACCTTGGATAAATACCGTATTTCTTTCGTATATGATGTGGAATCGTACTTAAATACACTTGAAACCGTAAAGTCATTAAAAGCAAAAACATTTGTACCTGCCCATGCAGAAGCTTCGGATAAGATTGATGTCCTGGCACAATATAATATTGATAAAGTTCTCGAAACAGCCGAATTGATAATATCTCTTTGCTGTGAACCACTATGTTTTGAAGCGATTTTACAAAAAATCTTCACAGTCTATAATTTGACAATGAACTTTGAGCAGTACGTTCTGGTAGGCAGTACCGTCAGGTCATACCTGTCATGGCTAAAAGACACAGGGAAAATAAGCGCAAAATTCGAGGCAAATCTACTCATCTGGGAGAGATTATAGTTGTTACGTCAGAACCGGTGGCACAGACAATATTTTCTCTGCTCCACCGGTTCTGCAATGCTGCAATCGTATCCCGCTGCTCCGTTATTTTAAATTTTTAGTAATGTAATATATTTTCGCTGAACATCGGTTCATCTGCACGTTAATTGTGTTGCTCGAAATTAGAATATCTGTCCGGGCAGTTTTTTGCTTCACTTTTGGGGGAAACAGAGAATCATATTCTTTAGTTTCTTTTTCGTCAATAAAATATCCTTCAAGGTTATCCCTTTATGAAAGATCCAATCTCTATCAAATTACCCTCAGGGTCCGCAATATAGCAGGTTCTTTGACCTCACGGTTCAGTTGTCGGAATCATCACAGGTTTGCCCCCTGCAGATGTGATTTCCTTGAAGGCTTTATCCACTTCCGAATAATTAGAAACTCCAAGCGCTATCTCATAATGGCCGTTTACTCCTGTAACGTAGGAAAATTTCCTTCCTGTCATTTTTTCAAAATCAGATTTTCTGTAAAGCAAAAACAGTGTTCCGTCTTTCTCCAGATACACATTGGAGGTGTCCTCTTCCTCTTTAATTTCAAAGCCGAGCACGTCCCTATAAAAGCGAACCATCACAGCCATATCGTCTACCATAATTCCAAATCCCTCTAACTTCATCTTTACCCCTCCAACATGTGTATTATTTTTTAAATTTATTCCGGGATAAAATTGCATGAGTTACAAATTCATTGTTATGAAACAATATACATGTCATACAATACAGACGGATTTTTCATCTGCTCTCTCAAAAACATACACATAGCTTGAAATTAATATTACGGCTTTTTTGAAAATAGGACAGCAAGTCAATTATTGCAATTGTTCTTGCTGTCTCAAGTTATCCTTATTTACCTTTTCTGAGTCTTACACTGTTGACCTTAAACGCAGGTGTTTCCGATGTCGGGTCAAGAGCAGATGCCGTTATCTGGTTTGCGGCAGATTCAGAGAAATGAAAGGGAATGAAAACCATCCCAGCAGGTACTCGCTCGGACAGCCTGGCTCTTCCGCTGACTTCGCCCCTCCGCGATTCTGCCGTCATAAAGTCCTCATTGTTTATCGATAATGCAGCGGCATCTTTCGGATTTATCTCGATATAGAGCTCCTTCTCTTTTCCGGAAAGAGCGCTCCTTCTCGTCATAGAGCCGGAATGATAGTGATACAGAGTTCGCCCTGTGGAAGCCATAAACGGGTAATCAGTATCCGGTGTCTCGTGCGGACTGTCCCATTCACACGGCAGAAACAGCATCTTTCCGCTTGGGCGCGCACATTTTTCAGAGTGAAGAATAGGTGTGCCGGGATGATTTTCGTTCGGGCACGGCCACTGTAAAAATCCTTTGTCAAGCCTATCGTATGTCACCCCTGCATACGATGAGACAAACCTTCTTATCTCCTCAAATATTTCCTGCGGAGAGGTGTAACGCCAGTTATATCCCATACGACGGGCAAGTTCGCCAAAGGTTCGCCAGTCATCCCGCGCTTCTCCTGGTGCATTACAGGCTTTTCTCAGACGCTGCACGGCACGTATAGTATTGGTACAGGTTCCGTCCTTCTCCGGCCAGCATGCAGCAGGCAAAACAACGTCCGCAAGAGCGGCTGTCTCCGTGAGAAAAATATCCTGAACAACCATGAAATCCAACGAATTTAACGCAGCTTCGGTATGTTTTGTATCGGCATCCGTTACGGCGGGGTTCTCGCCCATTATGAAAAGTGCTTTCAAAGTGCCCGCACCGGCAGCAGCCATCATCGGAGCCACAGAAAGTCCGCGCTCTTTGGGCAGTTCGCAACCCCATACTTCACGTACCTTCGCCGCGCCCTCGGGTGAATCGGCTTTCAGATACCCAGGCAGCGTCAAAGGCAGACACCCCATGTCACATGCACCCTGCACGTTCCCCTGCCCTCTCAGAGGATTCACACCGGTACCGGGCCTTCCGAGATTACCGCAGAGCATAGCCAAGTCACATAGGCATCGGACATTGTTCGTTCCGCTCGTGTGCTGCGTTATGCCCATTGTGTAGAACACAGCCGCATTAGGTGCACCGCCGTATGTTCTTGCGGCAAGGCGAATTGTTTCAGCCGGTACTCCCGTTATCCCTTCCGCAGCTTCGGGCGGGTACTTGCGCACTACTTCGTACAGCTCTTTAAAGCCTTCCGTGCGCTCTGTTATAAATTTCTCGTCGTACAGTTTTTCTTCTATTATTACATTCATCATAGAGTTCAGCAAAGCGGTGTCGGTACCGCACCTCTGCTGCACAAAAACAGAGGCCGCCGCCGCAAGCTCTATACGCCTCGGGTCGCATACTATAAGCGAAGCGCCCTGTCTCACACGTTCCTTGATCATCGAGGCTATTACAGGGTGCGTCTCAGTGGTATTAGACCCGATAACCATAATTGCATCAGCCGATTTTATAGACTCATAGTCATTTGTCATTGCTCCGCTTCCGAAGGCCTCACCGAGGCCCGCAACAGTTGCGGAGTGTCAAAGGTGCGCGCAGTGGTCAACGTTGTTTGTACGCATGACCTCTCTGGCAAAACGCTGCATAAGGTAGTTATCTTCATTGGTACAGCGCGCCGAAGCAAAAAAGCCTGTTTGCCCCATGTTGCGGGACAATCCGGCCGCAACAACGTCAAGAGCCTCATCCCAAGATGCCTCTCTGAATACACCGTTCTCCTTAATAAGAGGGGTCTTCAAACGTTCTTCGGAATTTACGAACTCCCAGCCAAATCTGCCTTTGACGCAGCTTCTTCCGCCGTTTACCGATGCCATGTCGCTGTGGTCGGACGTCACGTTTACGAGCTTTCCGTCCGAGGCGCTCACCTCAGCTACCAGAGAGCAGCCCACCCCGCAATAGGGACAAACGGTTTTTACGCGTTTTCTCGTCCAAGCCGCTCCCGCATTCAAATTCGAACGCTCACATAAAGCTCCGGTAGGACAAACCGCCACACATTGACCGCAAGATTTACAATCTGAAGACTCCATGCCAAAATCGGCCGGGCTCTGTATTGCAGTGAATATTCCCCTGTTCTCAAAATCTATCGCACGGTACTGCGCATGACTGTCGCAAACTCGAACACAGCGACCGCAAAGCACACACTTATCAGGTTCGCGTATAAAGAAATGATTCGATTCATCCGCGGGATGCGGTGTCGGCACCTCGTCACCGCGCCACGCAAACGAATCACGTTTAATACCGAAATGGTCTGCCAGCTTCTGCAAATCGCAACGGCCATTTGCGCTGCAATACAAGCACACAAACGGATGGCGCACCAGCATCAGTTCTAAAACGGAACGCCTTATTTCACGCAGTTCCGGGCTTTCGGTTGTAATCTCCATTCCCTCTGCCAACGGCATAACACAAGAAGCCACGGGTTTCGGATATCCTTTAACTTCAACAATACATAGACGGCAACCGCCATACGACTCAAGAGCCGGATGGTCGCACAGCGAAGGAATCCAAATCCCAGCTTCACGCGCCGCCTGTAAAATGGTCATCCCCTCAGTGTAGGAGATCTTCTTCCCATTGATAAACGCATTCCCCACAATGCATCATCTCCTCCGGTCGTTCTTCATAATCACATTATAATAAGCAGCCAATGTTTACTCAAATATATTCTTGTGAAATACAACAATATATTTTTCAGCCACCCCAATAAGGGCACAAAACTTCTTGCTTCTGCCAACGATAGTAAAGATTCATAACCTATTATCCGACAAGTGTCAAGAGCGGTGCATGTTTTGCTGCTGTATATTTGTAGGTTTGACAAACCTACAATATTTTAACATGGACATTTTTCTCCGCTTGACAAAATTAACACTTTAGGTGTATATCATTCACGTTCAAGGATATAGATAACCTAAACAAGGATTTTAGAAAAGCCCCGTCTTCCGATTATTCAAAGGAACTTGCCGCCCTTACTTCCGCGGCTTTTGCTGTCTATATGGTGCGTTCAAAAGTGATGCAGATGATAGGCGGCCTCGGCACGTTTATCAAATAACAAAAAAACAAAGCCTTGTCATCTCCAAGTGCGGGGCGCCGTTCAAATCAGCAGCCGCCGACATAAATGGCGGTCAGAAAATACTTGCCAACGGAAATTTCTACATTTTGGACGTCGATACAGAGCGCGTTTCCCCGTATTACATCAAAACGTTCCTCGACAGAGGGACTGGTATGAAACTGCTTAACAGCATCGCGCGCGGCGGACGTTTTCAGATAATATCCCCCAACGCGCTGAGAAGAATGCCGATCCCGCTTGTCGAAGCGGAAAAGCGCAAAGATACGGCTTGGAAATATCAGGCAGTGCTCAGAAAGCTTCAGGAGCTGAAAAAAGAGGAAGCCTCAGAACCGGCCAATCTCAAAAATATTTTTGTCGAATAACACAAGCACACGTCGCCGCAAATAATCATATTTTTTCAACTACAACCAATATACAGGAGGAACTTCAATGAATCTGTTACAGGTAAAGAAGTACACATTGGTAATGACACTGTGTCGGTCACAGACGAAATAGAGGAGCAGGAAAAAGAGACGAAAGAAATGAACGACACGATGATGCTTTTTGGAGTTGACCCTTCGACCGGAAATATCGGATACACTTACGCGCTTATTAAAAAGAACGGAGGCTGCTGATTTTGCAGAACGATGACCTTATAATGACAGGCTGTGACAGAGACCGCGTTAAATCAGAATTCAGGGAACTACTGATGGGAATGGGCTTTTGCTGCGACAAAGCGTCCACTTACGCCGACTTCTTCGCCATGTACATACACAGCATGGACAAGACTGACGATGGAGTTGTGGTCACACTGTGGGAAGACGCGTCCAAATCATTCTCTCTCAATAAGGACATGACCGAGTACGATCTGGAGGATGAACTGTCCTTTCAGGCCATGGTCATTCAGGACAGCAGACTGCCTGAAACTGCGGATGAGATAAGGGCGATGCTCGACTCAAACCCGAAAATGAAAAATCTGGCCGACCACAGGGATGAAATATTTGCGAAATTTGATGAATACTACGAACTCGGGCGAAAAATCGGAGCGTTTGTCTGCCTCTCAGACTATGACACCGTTGAACAAAAAGGTGAACATACGGTTTATTCCTGCATCGGAGAATGCAGCATATCGGACGACGATATGTTGGGCAATATCGACCGCTTTAATGAACTGGAAGCTGAGCTGACGTCCGTAATGCAGGTTGCAGATGGAAATTTTAACTGCAGGCGGGATGCTTCTGAGGCCAAAAATGATATTGAGATGATGAAAATGCAGATCACAGGCGAGCTTGAAGGCTGGGATTCCTGGAATGAACAGATGAGAGAACTGGAACAAAGTGAATGACTTTACAAAGAATAGAAAGGTACTGACATGATCATAACCTATAACGGACATATGCTTGGGCTTACCGCCGTGACGCTGGGCTCGTTTGCATGATTACACTGGGCTCATGCGGATGATTTTAGGTGCGCTTGTCGATGCGGAATATTCAGTTAATTTTAAATAATATGTTAGAAGTATTGTTGAGCAATGGCGGAAAGGGGCAAATGATGGCAAACTGCGGCAATATTTTACTCTCTTGCATATATGCTAACTATATGTTATCCTTATACATACAACACGTTATCTAATAGGAGAATCGCATAACATACGGCTACTCGGAAAACAGCACAGCAAGAGCTCTCAAAAGCAACAACATTTTCAAGAAGCACATTATGGAGAAATTTAAAAAATCTAAAGCAGAAAGTGAGATAAAGAGGTAGGAGAGAAACAGGCATAACGAAAAGGCCATTTATTCGGTGACAGCAAGAGAAAAATAGAATTTAGCTGTTCCGCCTGAGAGGAACACTCCGTCCGTGCCGTCGATCACGGAACGGAGTGGCTGCAATCCGAAACCACCGACAGCAGATACGGAAGCTATGCTAAACACAGTGACAGCAACATTTTCCAAGATATTACCGAAGCTGAAAAAACCGATAAAACCGATAAAACCAACAAAATACAACATAGAAAAAATTGCTCTTTTGATACAAAAATGCCGCACCTCAAACGGGCGGAATGGTGACGGGATTACTTTCGAAAAATCACAGTTAAAAGCAAAACTTACCGTATGTCAAACGACGCCTTTAAAGCCTTCCCACAGGGGAAGGCTTTTAGAACCAATGCCGGAAGCGCTCGTCAATAGTTTGTCGGTAGTACGTCGGCAGAATGCCGATTCCCCGTCGGTAGTTTGTCAATCGTTTGTCCACGCCATTAGATTAGTTCATGTACTCGTCTGTGTCGTAACGGTGTACTCGTCGCCAGCGTTGTGATGTGCCCGGCACCCGCGTGATGCTGTTAGCGCAAAAAACGGAATCATGTTGCATTGGGTGCGTAATATTCAGCAATAATGAAACATACCCTTCATCGATGGAAGTCGTTGTCGAAGGCTATGAAATCGGTATGTTGGGAGGTAGAAATGAGAACGTTGGCATAGGCGCTGATGACAGGGCTGGAATCGCTTTATTATAGTTATTCAGAAATAGCAGTCATAATATCTGATAGTTAACGGCGAAGAATTTGGCTGACTCGGTTCTCAATATCTGATTTCCAATAATAAGGCTGTTCTAAACGAAATAAATGAATCCAAATATGTAATGGAATTGGATAAATGTGGTAATAATGAATATAAAACTTACAACTTACCAGTAACCGCGGATTTTACATCTTATATCGAAAACAATACTACGTTCAGAATTGTGTAAACGCCCTGCTGAATTTGTCGTTCAGCAGAGCGTTTTTTTGCTCTTTTACTTATTAGTACGTGAGGTACTGGCGGATAGAAATAGTATCAAACCAGTATCACGGTGGGAGAAAATAGGTCGCAAACCCAGTGTTCATGCGGGTTTGCGACCTCTGCTATCTTATTCCCACTCAATCGTTGCAGGTGGTTTGCTTGTTACGTCCAGCACTACTCTGTTGACCTGAGGGACTTCGTTGCAGATTCTTCTGGATACTGTGTCGAGGAGGTCGTATGGGAGGTGATACCATTCGGCCGTCATTGCGTCCAATGATGCCACGGCACGCAGGGCTATGGTCTCGCCGTATGTTCTGACGTCTCCTACAACACCTACACTGCGAACGGGCAGGAGCGCGCAGAATGCCTGCCATATATCCGTGTATAGTCCGGCTTTGCGTATTTCTTCGATGAAGATTGCATCTGCTTCGCGCAGGACATCGAGACGTTCCTTTTTAAGTTCTCCGAGGCAGCGTACAGCAAGCCCGGGACCGGGGAATGGGTGTCTTTCCAAAAAGTGTGGCTCTATTCCCAAGACTTTGCCTACAGCGCGCACTTCGTCTTTGAAGAGGTCGCGCAGCGGTTCGAGAAGCTGCATTTTCATGTCGTCAGGAAGTCCGCCTACGTTATGGTGGCTTTTTATGACTCCCCCGCCGCCATGTCCGCTTTCGACTACGTCAGGATATATTGTGCCCTGAAGCAGCCAGTCCGAACCTCCGAGCTTACGTGCTTCTTCTTCGAATACACGAATGAAGAGTTCACCGATTATTTTGCGTTTTTTCTCGGGTTCCGTCACTCCGGCAAGTGCGGATAGGAAGCGTTCTTCCGCATTCACATGGTGTACATTGAGGTTGAGCGAGCGGTATGTTTCCATTACTTGACGTCCCTCATCCTTGCGCATCATTCCATGGTCTACAAATATGCAGTGCAGACGGTCTCCTACTGCCTTGGAAGTAATTACTGCGGAAACTGTTGAGTCTACCCCTCCGGATAGTCCGCATATTACCTTGCCTGTACCAACTTTTGCCTTTATTTTTTCGATCTCATGGTCTATCCATTCATGCCCAAGTGTCCAGTCATGCGAGCAGCCGCATATTCCAAATAGGAAGGACGAAAGTATTTCCGTGCCTTTCGGCGTGTGGACAACTTCGGGGTGGAACTGAAGCGCGGATATTTTCCCATCGGCTGATTCAAATGCCGCAAGAGCGCCGTTTTCGCTGTGTGCCGTGGCTTTAAACCCTTCAGGCAGTCCGGTGACTTGATCCCAGTGGCTCATCCATACGTCTATGGAATGGCAGTCATGAATTTCGCTGAAGAGTTTGCAGTTCTCAACTGTAACTTTTGCTCTTCCGTATTCTGCCGCATCTCCCTTACAGACTCTGCCCCCGAACTGATGAGCCAGAAGCTGCATTCCGTAACATATTCCCAATACAGGCACACCTGAGTTAATGACTGACATAGGAATAGACGGCGCATCGCTGTCCAGTACACTTCTCGGTCCTCCGGAGATAATGATCCCGGCCGGGTTTGTTTGAGCCATTTTTTCGGCGGGAGCATCCCAGAACAGGATTTCGCTGTAGACGCCAAGCTCTCTTACACGTCTGGCTATTAACTGGGTATATTGCGAACCGCAGTCGATTATTAGAATTTTATTTTCTTTCATGATTGATATGGGGAGATCCCCTCACCTCCGAGCAACGTTTAGTGCGTTAGTAAGTATGACATAGATGGGTTTTGTGAGCAAGTGGTTAATTATCTAAAAGTAAAAATGCGGGGAAGAGAATAAATCTCTTCCCCGCATATATTGCAGTATTTGTTTGGTATTAGTAATCCATACCGCCCATTCCACCCATGCCGCCCATGCCTGCCATGTCGCCCATTGTATCTTTCTTTTCGGGCTTGTCGGCAATAACGACGTCTGTGGTGAGGAGCATGCCTGCGATAGATGCTGCATTCTGCAGAGCTGAACGTGTGACCTTGACAGGGTCGATGATTCCGGCCTTTATCATATCCACGTATTCGCCTGTTGTGGCATCAAGACCCTGACCTTCTTTGAGGGTTTTGACTTTATCGATTATGACGTCACCCTGCATACCTGCATTTGTTGCGATGAGGTGGAGAGGCTCTGTCATGGCTTTGCGAACGATCATAGCGCCTGTTTTGTAGTCGCCGTCAAGCTTCTTGATTTCTTTGTCGAGCTCTTTGAGGCATCCTACGAGTGCAACTCCGCCGCCCGCAACTATGCCTTCCTGCACCGCTGCACGCGTCGCGTTGAGGGCATCTTCTATGCGGAGCTTAAGTTCTTTCTGCTCTGTCTCTGTTGCCGCACCGACCTGGATAACAGCAACTCCGCCGGCTATCTTTGCAAGACGCTCCTGGAGTTTTTCCTTGTCGTATTCGGAGGTTGAGTCAGCGATTTCTTTTTTGATCTGAGCTGCGCGATCGGCTATTTTCTGTGAATCGCCTTTGCCTTCAACGATCGTTGTGTTTTCTTTTGTTACTTTGATCTTCTTTGCATGTCCGAGAACGTCTGTGTCTGCGTTGTCGAGTTTAAGACCGATCTCTTCGCTGATGACTGTTGCGCCTGTTACGATAGCTATGTCCTGGAGCATAGCCTTCCTGCGGTCGCCGAATCCGGGAGCCTTAACTGCGACAACAGAGAGGATTCCGCGGAGCTTGTTGACTACGAGGGTTGCAAGCGCTTCGCCTTCGACATCTTCCGCAATGATAAGGAGCGGCTTTGCAAGCTGAACGATCTTCTCGAGTATCGGGAGCATGTCTTTAACATTTCCGATTTTTCCGTCAACGATAAGTATATTGGCATCATCGAGAACAGCTTCCATGCGATCAGGGTTGGTGATCATGTAAGGGCTGAGGTAGCCTTTGTCAAACTGAAGTCCTTCGACTGTCTCAAGTGATGTGCCGAAGCTCTTGCTGTCTTCTACTGTGATGACGCCCTCTTCTCCAACCTTCTCCATCGCTTCGGCAATGAGTTCGCCTATCGCCTTGTCGTTGGCAGAGATTGCCGCAACCTGGGAAATCTTTTCGTGGTCTTTAACTTTTACAGCCTGTTTTCTGAGCTCTTCGACAACCACTTCTGTCGCGGCTTCAATACCCTTGCGCACGAGCATGCCGTTTGCACCGGCTGCAACGTTTTTCGCGCCTTCGCGGATCATTGCGCGGGCAAGAACCGTAGCTGTTGTTGTTCCGTCGCCTGCTACATCGTTTGTCTTTGAAGCTACTTCTTTGATGAGCTGTGCGCCCATGTTCTCAAACGGATCTTCGAGGTCGAATTCCTTCGCGATTGTAACTCCGTCGTTTGTGATCATAGGGGAACCGAACTTTTTCTCAAGAACAACATTGCGTCCTTTGGGGCCGAGTGTTATTCCTACTGTATCCGCAACTTTATTGATTCCGCGCTCCATTGCGCGGCGAGCTTCTTCCTTAAAGAGCAAAACCTTTGCCATAATTATATTCCTCCCAATCTATGTGATCTAAGTATGTTACTTCGTTACTACGGCGAGAACGTCTCTCTCGCTTATGATAAGGAATTCCTGGCCGTCGAGTTTAACTTCAGTACCGGAGTATTTGCTGTAGATAACCTTGTCGTCAACTTTTACATCCATTGCCTGACGGCTTCCGTTCTCAAGAACCTTGCCTTCGCCCACTGCTACAACGATACCCTCTACAGGTTTCTCTTTTACTGTATCCGGAAGCACAAGTCCTCCCTTTGTCATATCTTCGTGAGGAGCTGCCTTTACTACGAGTCTGTCTCCAAGTGGCTTAAGTTTCATAGATATCCCTCCTGATAATATTTTCATTTGTGTTAGCACTCATTGAATGAGAGTGCTAATCGTTTCCACAAGAGAGTTTAACCAGAGAGCCCTATTTCTACAACTTCGAATATTGGCGATTATTTCTGATTATAGGCTGTAAGAATGATTTTTCTGCTTGCTATCTCATTTTCGCTAATTAAGTTTGACTTTCGTTAATCTTACGCATTTTATGAAGCTTTTCGCTGTCATGGCAAAATTCATAAACATTATATTTTTCTATTCCTAATCCCAGCAGGGTCTCCTCAATTCCATGTTGAAAACAGTATTCTCTGGATTTATCAGGGATATATAAGGACATGGCAAACGCAGTGTGCCATTTGCTGTGCGGCAGGGTTTCAATACAGCCGGGAGCAAGAGTTCTGTGAACACCGAATTCAACAAAAGTCATGTCATTGGATTCCGCGGATTTTTCAATAGATAGGAGAGCATCCATAAAACGTACTGTTTCGCGGCAGTGCGTCCCCCACCACACGGGATCACAGGCATCATCACAGCTAAAGAGACCGCGGTTTAAGGATGAGTAAATCGGAAATTTTGCTTTGCCCGAAACATACGGAGGTAAAATTTGCAGTAATTCGGCCATGACAGGGTTCAGCATTGGAGAGTGTGCGGCAAAGGGTACTCTTATTCTTTTGTGCCTTATGTTTTGCTTATCCATTGTTATTTCCACTTTTTTCAGTTCGTTTAGCTTGCCGGATATAACTGTGGACTTTGGACTGTTTACAGCCGCTATTGATAAGTTCTTAAAATCGGCAGTGAGTTTTATCGCTTCTGCCTCAGATATTGCAGCAAACATCATAGCTCCTTTTCCGTGAATCTTGCTGATGGCAGCGGCCCTGTCACTTATATAACGCAATGTATCTTCATAATCAGTTAATCCCGCCACGACAAGTGCGGCAGCTTCGCCTATAGAGTGTCCCAGCAATGCATCTGGAGTTATACCATAGGAAATAAATTGTTGTGCGGCCGCGACGCCGAAAATGAAAGGAAATAACTGACCTTCAAGCGGAGAGGATATTTTTGCTGCGTTGAGTAAATTACATAGGTCAGGGTATATCCCCTTTATTTGGAGATAATATTCGGCACGTTCTACGTATTCTCTAAAAACAGGCAGTCTTGTTTTTAAAAAACTGAGTGGCAGCGGGCCTGAGGATCCCTGCCCAGGGAACGCAAATATTGTTTTCCCGAGCCGTCCGCTTGGAAAATTATCAGAGCACTTAGTGCCGTTCATTTTATATTTTTTATAATTCTGGTAAGTGCCTGCGCCAATACAAGGTGTCCTTCCGCAAGAAGATGTTCTTGATCAACCGGGCTCGGCTTGGCAATTTCAGCGGCATTCAAAAACGTACATCCTGTTTCTGCCGCAAGTTTTTGGTATTCAGCGCCCAACGCCTTTGATACATTAAGAGATTTCGAGCCAAAATCAGGGTCAAACTCGGGTTTGGGAATTTCTTCGCCCAGAAATATCGGCGATACAAGTATTATGGGAGCATCAGTCGTATTTCGTATAATCTCGATGACAGAAGCCATTCCCGACTTGATATCCCGCGCTTCTGCATTGAATATGGTTTTGCAGTCATTGGTTCCCAGCATCAGGACAACACAGTGAAGCGGAACATGAGACTGCAGGCACGGCTCTATGTAGTCGACAGCCTTTCGGCAATATCTGGTCGGGTCTTCGTACACGGTAGTACGTCCGCAGAGACCTTCCTCAATAACGTAGTAGTCTTCGCCGAGCAGTTTTTCAAGCACGCCGGTGTAGCGGACGTTTTTTGCATATCTCCCGCTGCCGTCCGGTATGTATCCGTACGTATTTGAGTCGCCAAAGCAAAGTATTCCCTTCACTCTTATTCTCCTCTCTATTTCTTCAGTTCCCCGTTTTCATCTCTGAAAGTTTTTTTACAGCTCTGATTTCTGCACCCCCAGAAGTATCCGTTTCTGCCTTTAATACGCGCCGCTATAAAACCACAAGCAGGACACGCGGATATCTTTGGAATGTGTCCCTCTTCATCTGACAACGAGAGTCCGCAGGTGTGGCATTTCCAATATTTGCCGAAACGTCCCTCATGAAGAAACATTCTCCCTGCACAGCCATCGACAGGGCATTTATATCTGCTTTCATTTTGGGCGGCATCCTTGCGGATTATGTATATCGGGTGCTCCCTCATTCTCTTGTTTACTATAAGCCGCACCATATCGATGAGCGCGGCAATAAAGCTGTCGGCATCTTCATTGCCATGCTCTATCTCTTTGAGCTGCATCTCCCATATCGCGGTAGTATCCGGCTTGCTTAGTTCATCGCCTACACTCGCTATCAATGAACGCCCTTTTTCGGTAGATACAATTCTCTTTCTCGAAAGTTTAATATACTCTCTGTCTTTGAGCAGTTCTATTATGTTGGCTTGAGTGGCGGCCGTTCCGATACCGGACGTTTCTTTGAGGGTCGCCTTGATTTGAGGATCCTCAACAAATCGGTGTATATTATTCATCGCCTCGATAAGAGTGGCCTCTGTAAACTTTTCCGGAGGAGACGTTTTCTTCTCGCTCGCAGTAATTTCACAAACGGAAACAGACTCCCCTTCTTTTGTATCGGGCAGTTTTGCTCTCACGCTGTCGCCGTCATCTTCATCATTCTTCTCTTCCTTGGTATTTTTATACAGACTCTTCCATCCCAACACAACGCAGCGTTTTGATGTAACGCGGAATAACTCACCTTCAACAACCGCTTCAATAAGAACTTCATTATGTTCCTGCGGCGGGAAAAACTGGGACAGATATCTTCTTGCTATTAAATCGTATATTTGAGCGGCATCATCGGAGAGAGCTCCGCTTGTACCTGTGGGTACAATTGCATGATGTTCCTCAACTTTTTCGCTGTTCCAAGCCTTGGTTTTGATTGATTTATCCGACTCGCCAACCTGCTCGGCAAGCTCCGGCAGCATTTTTGATATACATGCCAATGTCTTTTCTCTGTCCTCGTAGAGACTCTCAGGAAGATACTGGCAATCGGAGCGTGGATAGGTAACCAACTTTGACTCGTACATAGCTTGGACTATTTCAAGAGTTTGCGCCGGCGATATTCCATACTGCTTTGATGCTTCTATTTGCAGAGTTGGCAGGGAGTGCGGCATAGGAGGCTGGCTTTGGGTTCTTTTTTTATCGGCCTTTAATATAACACCGTTTTTACCGATTAGCTTGGCCTTTAGCTCCTCTATAACGGATTGGTCGGTTACCCTTCCCTTTTCGTCAAGACCTCGCTGCTCTTCCGATGGTTTCCAAGAGGCAAGAAATTTTTCTCCGTTTACTTCAAGTTCTGCCTTAACATCGTAAAATGGGTGTTTCGCAAAGTTCTCAATGTCTAAATCTCTGCGCACGACAAGAGCCAAGGTAGGGGTTTGAACTCTTCCTACCGTTATTTTTTCTCCCCATGCTCTGTTGGTGGTTATAGAGTAGAGTCTTGTCAAATTATTTCCGAAAAGCCAATCTGCTCTCTGACGGCACAACGCGGACGTAAAAACATTTTTATATACATCATTTGATTTCATAGAATCAAGCGCTTTTCTTATGGCGTCAGTGTTCATGTCTGTGACCAAAAGCCGCGACACACTTCCCCTGTAAGAAAAATAACTCAATATTTCATCAATCAGAAGCTGACCCTCTCTGTCAGCGTCTCCTGCATGAACCACACACTCTGCCTTCCGCAGCAAAGCGCCTATATTCTCCAGCAAATCATTGGTCAGTCTGTTCGGCTTCACTTTCCATTCGGACGGAACGATGGGAAGCTGCGTATTTTCCCAGCTTCTGTACTGCGCTCCATATTCATCCGGCTGAAGCGGTACGACTATATGGCCGGCAGCCCAACAGACAACATCATCTCCTGCTACTATAAACAGAGGTGTTCTCATTTTTTTATGAGCCGGCAAAGCTTCGGCTATCGCCCTTGCAAGAGATGGTTTCTCCGCAATAATCAGTCTCTTTATAGAATTTAATTCCAAGGTTTGTCCCGACTTTCTGTAATCGTTTTGCAAAGCACAAAGGCTGCATTGCATCTTGCTCCGTAAAAATCCAAGGGTGATTATAACACACTCATGGTATAATTATAGTTGACAAACACTCACTAGAATGATACAAATGACAAGAGCTCAATTATACACATTTCAGTGGAGTTGATATCATGAAGTTATCAGACGATATGTCAGAACGCTCTTTTGGTCTCGCAGACTGCAATAATTTTTTTGTTTCATGTGAGAGAAGAATAGACAATTCTTTGGATAATCGACCGGTCGTTGTCCTATCTTCCAACGATGGGTGCGTTATTTCAAGATCCAACGAAGTAAAAAAATTGGGTATCAAGATGGGAGAACCCTTTTTTAAAATAAAGAACATACTTGCTTATAACGGAGTGGCAATCCGTTCAACAAACATGCGCCTATATCAGCAAGTTTCTGCTGAAGTTATGGAGATTATAAAACTTTATTCTGACGCAACAGAAATGTATTCTATAGATGAATCATTCTTCAATATGGCGATTCACAACATCAAAGAGCCCAAAGAATACTGTCTTAAGATGAGGCGCCATATTTGGAACAAATGTAGGATACCTGTCTCTATCGGAATTGCTCCGACTAAAACTTTAGCAAAGCTTGGCACAGAGTATGCAAAAAATAACAAACAGACAAACGGAATATTCTGGGTTAATCGAATGAGGTACGCGGACATGCAGTTTATGTCACAGTTCAATTGTTCCGATGTATGGGGTATCGGGAGACAAACGACAAAAAAGCTTGCGTCATACAGAATAAAAACCGCTGCTGATTTTATGCGGAAGGACGATATATGGCTAAAAACCAACTTCGGAGTGACTACAATGTATTGCTCATGGGAGCTCAACGGTCACCCGGTTTATTCCCTCGTGTCAGACAAGAAACCACCTAAGTCAATCATGGTATCCCGCTCTTTCGGTGTACCTCTCAAAACTTTTGACGATATATTAGACCCTCTGCTCTGCTTTGCCGTATCCGCAGCCAGACAGCTCCGTAAAGCGAATCAGGCGGCAAAAAAAATTACGGTTTTCATCGCAACAAATCGTTTTGAAACAGAAAATTATTACTCAAACAGTAAGGATATATACTTTGATGAACCGAGGTTCTTGGACGTTGATCTAATGTTGTCAGCAAAAGAAGCACTCGGTACAATATTTCTCGGCAACCGTGATTACAAAAAATGCGGAATTATACTTTCGGAACTCTGTGACACATCATGTGGAATCCAGTCATCATTATTCTTCGATAGAGACGATAAAAAAGAAGCAATTACAAAAACAGTTGACAACATAAATGCGGAAACACTCTCTTCTTTGATGAAACCGGCGCTGCTATTCAATCCGCCAAATGAAGAGAAAAGATGGACACCCAAATCCGAGTTCCGTTCCGATCCTAATTCAAGTAAAAAAAATTCGCCGCTTCCGGACGGGCTAAGGTTCCAGTGCCATGCAAACGACCTTACCGAGTAGGATTAAACACAAAAGGACAGCTTTATAGGCTGTCCTTTTGTGTTAATTGAAACGATTCAGAACTTATGCTCTTTTGTATACAGACTTGTAATAGAACAGGACAAAGCAGCCTGCAGCAAAGGCAAGACCGACAGGATACGCTACAGAGGAAGCGATAGCAATAGTGTTCGCTCCTTCGGGCAGAGTTCCGCCGCTCAACATACGGGCTATAATGGGTCCGAATCCTTCACCCGCCACCAGTATATATGTACATGATACGGCTGACATGAACGTAGCCGGTATCGCCGCAACCCAGAAATTAATCTTTCTCTGAGCCATATAGACGGCAGCAGCCCACAGAGCCATCATAGCAAGAGTCTGATTTGACCATGAGAAATAGCGCCACACGACTGCAAAATTCATCTGTGACAAAGCAGCGCCGCAGAGAAGAAGAGGAACGGAGAGCATCAGACGTTTTGAGTTTGGCTTCTGGTCTATCTTAAACCAGTCGGCAATTGTAAGTCGTGCGGAACGGAATGCCGTATCGCCAGAGGTTATCGGGCAAGCTATAACGCCGACCATTGCCAGAACTCCGCCTACACTGCCCAGAAGAGTTGTACAGACATTGTAGACAAGCGTGGAAAGTCCGCCCTTCGTGGCAAGAAGCAACCCGGCTGTACCATTATAAACGCTTACTCCTGCCGCTGCCCATATCAGAGCTATTATACCTTCCGCGACCATAGCGCCGTAGAAAACTTTGCGGCCAAGGCGTTCGCTTGTAATGCAGCGTGCCATCATCGGAGATTGTGTCGCGTGAAAACCTGAAATTGCTCCGCATGCAACGGTAATAAACATAAGAGGCCAAATAGGCAGTCCGTTAGGGTGAAGGTTTGCAAAACTGTCCCACATTTCAGGCATATCATAACCTTCTACAATAAGTCCGCCGCCAACACCAATGCACATAACAATAAGAGCTATGCCGAATATGGGGTATAACTTACCTATAATTTTGTCAATCGGAAGAAGAGTTGCCAAGAAATAATAAACAAGAATAACAGTAAGCCAGAATTTAGTATCCAAAACCTCGGGTGTGAGAAGAGCTAAAAGCCCTGCAGGTCCGGTTGAAAAAGTTGTTCCAACAAGGACAAGAAGAACGACAGAGAATATCCTCATTACGGTTTTCATTGTAGATCCCAAGTAAATACCGACAATCTCCGAGATACTGGCACCTTCGTGGCGTTCTGAAAGCATCCCTGAAAAATAGTCGTGTACACTTCCCGCAAAAATCGTACCGAATACTATCCAGAAATACACAACAGGACCCCATAAAGCTCCCAAGAGGGCACCAAAGATAGGGCCAAGTCCGGCTATGTTCAGAACCTGAATAAGAAAGACTTTCCATACAGGCATCGGCACAAAGTCTACTCCGTCAGGATGGGCAATCGCCGGAGTCTCTCTGTCATCCGGACCGAACATATTGTCAACAAAAGAACCGTAGACAACATACCCTCCTACCAACAGCGCGAGCGCGATAAGAAATGTTACCATTACTATCCCTCCTAAAATAGAATATACTACACTTATGATTATACCAGTATGCACACGGAAATGGGAAGGAATTTAAAACGAGAAGAAAATTTAGGGTATGTTTTTATTCAAACACAAAATTTCGCACACATAAAAAAAATTGATAAATTATTACAATACTTAAATTTTATTTAATTAACTTAGTATAAAAACACCCTTCTGCCGTAAAAAACAAAGTTCTTACACTCATTAGCGATACACACGAGAGCCCTGCCGTTTTTGCTAATATTATGTAAGCGTCAAAAATAACAGGGGACGGAGAAGTTCTCCGCCCCCATGCACTTGTTTATGTTAAAACTATAAGTTTCCGATGCTTGCTACCATTGTTGCTTTGATTGTGTGCATGCGGTTCTCTGCTTCGTCAAACTGTCTTGCATAGCGGGATTCAAAAACTTCTTCTGTGACTTCATAACCTTTTACTGCGGGGAGGCAGTGCAGGAAGATTACATCGTCATTTTCGGTTGCTTTCATCAAGTCCATGTTGACCTGATATGGCTGAAGCAGTGCTTTACGCTCGGCAAGTTTTGCTTCCTCTCCCATTGAAGCCCAAACGTCTGTGTAGATGACATCCGCACCCTTAACTGCCTTTTTGGGGTCGTCTGTGATTTCTATTGTGGCTCCTGATTCACACTCTTCGGCAATCTTTTTGCACTCTTCTACAAGAGCAGGGTCCGGGAACAGGGATTTCGGCGCTCCTATTACAAAGTGCATACCCATTTTTGCGGCTCCGATCATGAGGGAGTTTGCAACATTGTTGCGTCCATCGCCGACATAAACAAATCTGACACCCTTTAGATGTCCAAAGTTTTCGCGAACAGTAAGGAAATCCGCAAGCACCTGAGTGGGATGATAGTCATCCGTGAGGCCGTTCCACACAGGAACACCTGCATACTTCGCCAGATCTTCCACTACCTGCTGACTAAAACCGCGGAACTCTATTCCGTCAAACATGCGTCCGAGGACTCTTGCTGTATCTGCTACATCTTCTTTATGTCCGAGCTGAATGTCATTTTTACCGAGATATTCGGGGTGTCCGCCTTCATCAATGGCCGCTACTGTAAATGCGCAACGTGTGCGTGTTGATGGCTTCTCAAATATAAGAGCTACGCTCTTACCGGCAAGAAGATCCCCTCTTATCCCCGCTCTTTTTTTGTTTTTAAGATCTGTAGCTAGATTAAGTAAATATTCAATCTCCTGAGGTGTGTGATGCTTAAGGGATATTAGATTGCGGTTGCGAAGATTCTGTGCCATAACTATTCCTCCTTGAATTATTTATGTTTATACCTGCGGAGCTATTACATTCACAATAAAAATTCTAAACAGGTGCTCTGTTGAGAGGCATTGACATACATCTGGGGCCGCCCCTGCCTCTTCCAAGTTCAGGTCCTTCAAGTTCAATAACCTCGATACCGTTATCACGCAAAAGCTTATTGGATATAACATTTCGGTTGTACGTAATAACTTTGCCCGGCGCAACTGCAAGGGTATTGCAACTGTCATGCCACTGTTCTCTGTCCGTCTCGGCTTGATTCTTACCGTGCATTTCTATTACACGTATTTTATCAAATCCAAGCTCACTTGCGATAGCAGAGTGCCAATCTTTAAGCTCTTTTAACGAACGCAATGTGCCATCGTCGTTATAGCAAAGCTCCCAAACTTTAAGAGCACTTATAACAGTCGGGAATATTGTAAACGCATCTCTATCTACCATGGTAAAGACAGTATCCAAGTGCATACAGTAACGTTCCTTGGGTATTTCGAAAGCATAAATTTTCTTAATGGAGGTCTGTTCGGCTAGTTTGCGTCCTATGCGCTGAACGCTCGTAGGCGCAGTACGCTGGCTTACACCTATAGCCATCGCTGTATTTGAAAGAACCAAAAGGTCGCCGCCCTCTACTTTGTGCGGCCAGATTTCATCGTCTGCATTGCCAAAAAGTATCTTCATTCCTGCAAACCTTGGGTGGAAGTTGGTTATGTATTTCCAGTAGATAGGCTCTTTTCTGCGTGCTTCAAACATCATTTGCCCTATTACTATACCATTTGCGACAGTTATTGCAGGGTCACGCTGAAAATACAAGTTGGGGATTGGGTGAATTAGAAATTCTGTGCCGTTCGTCACATTGGATATCAGGCTATGGGAGAGAGAGCACGTATGAGAGGCTTCCTCTTTGCTGTACCCTTCTATCAATAGAGATGCAAGTTCTTTGGGGGCAAGCTCATTAAAATACTCGGTCAGTCCGGCAGATATACGCCGGTCAAGGCATTCGTAGGATAAAACGTCTCCTACGACAGAAGCGCGAACATCTTTGTTTTCTAATATATCAGCAAGACAATCGGCAAAATATAAAACCTCTGAACCTGATTCTCTGAGAAGTTCTGCAAATTTATCATGTTCTCTCTGAGCCTGCTCAAGCCAGATAAGGTCATCAAACAGCAGATCTTCCATATTACAAATGGTCAGTCGATTAAGTTCATTTCCTGGTCTGTGAAGCATCACCTGTTTTAAGGGGCCGGTTTCTGAAAATATACTAAATGGCTCGTCTTGGTACATTCTAACACCTCCCTAAAGAATGGAAAAGTATAATCCAACAGCAGACTACAATAAAGCATTCCACACTGGAACTAAACTTATAAGAGTATTAGGACAATTAACGGTACCGTTGCTTCAAATTATATCACAAGAGTTTATAAACTTGCAAAGTATTTTTGTTCAAAAAAAATAGGCTTCTCATATACTGAAAGCCTATTTTACAAAGTTTGTCATGATTTTACGAAGTTCTGATTCTAAGGATTCCAATTTTCCTGAGCATATATGCACTCCATGGCTGAACATAACATACCCGTCCGGAGTTCCTGCAATTCCTAGGTCAGCAGAAGCCGCCTCTTTAGGGCCATTGACCTCACAGCCCATAACCGCGATCGTTACGCCATCCCTTATATTTTTAGGAATATTGGACATGACTAATTCAGATAATTTTGCTACGTCTATGCGCTTTCTTCCGCAGGTAGGGCAGCTTATGAAGTTATAACCGTGAGTTCTCATTTCGAGTGCACGAAGTATGGCATAGCCAGCCTTGACCTCTTCGACTCCAGGTGCGGTCAAACTTACACGGATCGTGTCGCCGATACCCTGCAAAAGCATCGCCGCGATTCCGGACGCACCCTTTACAATGCCGGATATGCCGCTGCCGGCCTCTGTTATTCCTATATGCATCGGGTACGTGTATTTTTGTGCGAGCAACGCGTTAGCCCTTAATGTTTCAGGTACAGAGCTCGATTTTGCCGATATTATTATACTGTTGAAGCCCTCTTCATTAAGGATGTTAACCTGTTCGTCAACAGCAGAGACAAGTGCCGCTGCTCTGTCCCCCGCTGCGGAAGCAAGCTGAGCATTGTTCAGAGAACCTCCGTTTGCCCCGATTCTTATGACAGAACCAGTCTCCTGCGCAAGCTTTATAACATCTCGCAATCCGCTTTTATCACTCATATTGCCGGGATTTATTCTTATTGATTTGCACCCGGACTCAAGCGCACTTATTGCAAGTTTGTGGTTAAAGTGTATGTCGGCCATTATCTTTATAGGTACCGAATCGATAAGGCTGCTGAAATTTTTTGCAAGTGACAAATCGGGAAACGAAACTCTAACGAGCTCGCAGCCTTCCTCGTACAGCGTTTCCGCTTCAAGCCTGCAAGCTTCAAGGTTCGTAAGAGGGGTTTTAAGCATACTCTCAACCCTGACGGGCGAGTTGCCTCCGATCTCAAGACCATCTATGTTTACAACTCTTCTGCTTCCCATGAACACACCGCCTAATTAAACAATTTTAAGATATCTTTTCCCGTTATAAAAACTATCAGTGTAATTAGCAGCACAAATCCGGCATAATGCGCATAGGATTCAAATTTCTCCGGTATCTTCCTTCCTGAAAGCATTTCTACAGCAATAAAAACTATTCGTCCTCCGTCAAGAGCCGGAAAAGGAAGAAGGTTCAGCAATCCAAGGTGAAGATTTATTATCCCGAGAAATGCAATAAACGACCAAAACCCCTGTTTAAATGCGTCTCCTGCCATAACGGCAATCCCAACGGGGCCCACAACCTCCGATTTTACCTGCCCAGTTATGACCATCCACATTCCTTTAAGTATTTCCATTCCCATATTCCACGAGTAACTGAAAGCGTGAGTGACGGCCTTGGTAATAGGGTACTTAACCTGCAGAGGTTGTACTCCAAGCAGTCTGCCTCCATGAGCTTTATCCGCAGGGATTGTGATTTTCACGCTGACGGTTTCTGAGCCGCGCTGATATGTGATTTCAAAATCATCGCCGGAGGTTTTAGAGTTCATTATGTTCTCTCTTATATCCGACCATTTATGCAGTTCAACTCCGTTGATGGACTTTAACACGTCGCCTGTTCGGAGCCCTGCAGATTGAGCAGGCTTTGAGTCCATTATCATCCCGACGGCGGTGTTTTCAAAGTCGTACACGCCGTAACCTGTCAAATACAACGCAGTGATAAGCCATGCCAAAACAAGATTCACGGATGCTCCTGCGGCAATGATAACAAGTTTTTCCCACGGTTTTTTGTTGCATAAAGAGCGGCCTGCGTCATAATCAGCAGGTTTCTCCCCATCGTCTATGCCCGGGTCTTCCCCTTCCAGTTTAACATACCCACCTATAGGCAGGGCTCTTACAGACCATAGTGTTTCACCCTTTTGCTTGCTCCAAATCGCAGGACCCATTCCGAAAGCAAATTCGTGCACAAAAACATTTCTCCACTTAGCCGCCAAATAGTGCCCGCCTTCATGTGATATCACGCAAATACTTATAACAATCAAAAACGATATTAAACTTATCAAAAGTCATGCCTCCAATTTTAGTGACACATTTCGGACGCGAGCCGTCTTCCTTCATCTACCAGCCATATTGCCTCGTCGATTGAGGACGGAGCCTTACCAACCCAGGCGGCCAGGGTCTTTTCTACCACCTCAGATATGGATGTAAAGGCTATTTCGCCACGCAAAAAGCAATCCACGGCAACTTCGTCTGCACCTATAAGCAATCCAGGATAAGCTCCGCCGGATTTTCCTGCCTCTCTTGCTATCCTAAAGCAAGGGAATCTGCTTTCATCTATTTCTTCAAATTGCAGATCCCATAGAGTCGGATTTATCTGTGCAAACGGGCATCCGGACAAATCCAATCGATTCGGCCAAGCCAACGCCGCTGCAGCAGGAAGTCTCATATCCGCCGAGGACAAAAGCATTTTCATCGTTCCGTCTGTAAACTGAACCATCCCATGCACCTGAGACTTAGGATGTATCATAGCATCTACGCGCTCGGGCGGTAGGGAAAAAAGCTGCATTGCTTCTATGCATTCTATGCCTTTATTCATTAGAGTTGCACTGTCTATGGTAATTTTAGCTCCCATCTTCCAAACAGGGTGCTTTAGGGCGTCCTGCGGACATATACTTTTCATTTCCGATAGGGAGTAATTTCTGAACGGACCTCCGGACGCGGTGAGAAATATTTTATCTATTTCTGTGTGGGCAGAATCTCTCATACACTGCCACACGGCACTGTGTTCGCTGTCTACAGGCCTTAATTGATCTTTATCCGATATCAGCGGCATAACCCAAGGTCCTGCGACAACAATACTCTCCTTATTTGCAAGGGAGACCTTTTTACCACATTTTAGGGCAGTTTGCAGAGCTTTTATTGCAGATACACCTGACGAGGCAAAGACAATGTGATCAACATCACTGCTTGACGCTATTTCTGATAAGCCTTCGACACCGGTAATGCACCTGATACCATCCGCAAAAAAATTTTTCTTAATGGGGTTAACAAGACAAATCGTTTTAGCTCCGTGTATGCAGGCCAGATCCTTCAGTTTGGCTTCATCTGAAGACGCTGCCAATGCTACTACATCAAACTTTTCAGGATATCTTGAGCAGATATCAAGAACAGCGCCGCCAACGCTTCCTGTTGCCCCTATTACGGCAACTCTGATAGAGGTATATTCCGTCATGGCTTAGCCTATTATTTCAAATATCAGGAAAGCGAGCGTTGCATTAACAAGTATACTGTCGAATCTGTCAAGCAGCCCGCCATGTCCTGGTATAATGGAACCGCTGTCCTTCACTCCTGCCTCGCGCTTTAAGACAGATTCCCCTAAATCTCCAAGCTGCCCCGCTATTCCGCAAAGCAGCCCCATCAGCAGAAGCGGAACGGGCGGGAAGGAAAATACCAAAGCAAGCACGCCACCGCAAAGAAAGCTCGCGGCGGCTCCGCCTATAAAGCCCTCCCATGTTTTTTTGGGACTCACTTTTTCACATAAGAGGTTGCGTCCCATATTGCTTCCGACAAAATATGCCGCAACATCGCAGCACCACGTACAGAAAAAGAGAGTGATAAGAAACATTGCGCCAAGTTCTCTTGTTCTAATTATTATCATAAAAGACCAGGGCAGTATGACATAAGCGATACCAACAATTGTTGCGCCCATATTTTGAAGAGCAAAGCTCTCGCCCGATATTTGCCTACGCATAACCTCGAGAAATAAGGATACAAAAACAATGAAGGATATTGCGCACAGTATGGAGGTAAGGCTCATATCAAGAGCTGCTCCCAAGAGCACAAAGACTCCGGATGTCATAATAAGCCAAGGAGATATGTCATGTTTCACCGATAGTAACTTGTAAAATTCCCAAAGGGAGAGAATTGCAGCAACGAAAACAATCGCAACCCAGACAAACCCTCCGGCTATAATGCCGCCTAGAATGGCTGCGACGATAAAAATACTGCTAAATGCCCGAAGAGACAGATCAGGACTTGAAGATAAAATATTTTTAAGCTTTTCCATAACGCCTTTCCCTCCCGTAATAGTCCTCTATAGCTATTTCGAGGTCATTTTTATTAAAATCCGGCCAATACTTTCCGGTGAAGTAATATTCACTGTAGGATCCCTGCCACAGCCAGAAATTGCTCATTCGCAGCTCGCCGCTTGTTCTTATGAGCAAATCCGGGTCGGGGACATCAGGCAGATACAAATTGGCACGGATATCCTCCTCTGTTATGGGAGAAGATGGTGAGGATGCTATTATGCGATTCACCGCATCAACTATTTCCTGTCTTCCTCCGTAGTTGAGACACACTATAAGCTGCATGTCGTCGTATTCCAATGTTTTCGCTTCTGTATCTTTTAGGATATCCTGTATGTCAGACGGAAGAGCTTTTAAGTCACCGGCAAACCTCATTCTGACCTTCTCCTTGCATAATTCCGCAAGCTGTGCCTTCATATAGTACCTAAAAAGCCCCATTAGACCCATTACCTCACTTTTGGGGCGTTTCCAATTTTCTGTAGAAAAGGCATAAAGTGACAAATAGTGAATATTCAGCTCTTTAGCGGCGCGCACAGTACGTTCAACAGCCTTTACGCCTTCGTGATGTCCAAGTATGCGCGGAAGCCCTCTGGATTTAGCCCATCGGCCATTTCCATCCATTATTATTCCTATGTGTTTAAGATCCTTATTGTTATTGCTATCCGAATTTAATGTCATCTGATGTCTTTCCTGTATTTATAACAGAGTCCCACTGTCTCTTAACTTCCTGAATGTCAAGCCAAGTCAAATGCTTTGGACTCCCCTCTCTTGCTGAGGCATTCCTGAGCAAATAGCTCGGATGAAACATTGGCATGACGGCCATGCCATGCCAGTCAAACCATCTCCCTCTTATTTTGGTGATACCTTCGGTTGTTCTAAGAATCCACCTGGTAGGCGTATTTCCGAGAAGCACAATAAGGGCGGGATTTATGAGCATTATCTGCGTCTGGAGGTGCTGGTCGCATATAACCATCTCTTCTGGAAGAGGCACTCTGTTTTCGGGCGGCCTGCACTTTACTATGTTCGTAATATACACATCATCTCTTTTTATGCCGACTGACGTGAGTATCTGCGTAAGGAGCTGCCCCGCTCTGCCTACAAAGGGAAGCCCCTGGTCGTCTTCATCTGCTCCGGGACCTTCACCTATAAACAGGAGTTTGCTGTGCGGATCACCTGAGCCAAAAACGACGTTCGTTCTTGTTGCAGCAAGGGCACAGCCCTTACATGCCAATGTAGCTAGTTTTGTATGTTTCCAAAGAATATCACGTTTTTTTTCGATTTCCTCAGGTGTCATAGTCAGAAGATGCTTGTTCTCTGTTGTCATATAATAACCTCCGCAATATTTACATCAACGGTTTTCACGTCAAGCCCGGTAAAAAATCTTATACTAACCGCAATTCGTTCCTTTACAAGCGAAGCAACATTGAGAAATGATTTATCTCCGATGGAAACGGCTATTTTTATTGAAATAGAGAGTTTTTCTTCCTCTTCCGGACTTACATCAACCTCTGTAACCTTGGCGACTTGAGATGTCCTCGTAGCAATGAACGAGACAAGCTGTTCTATTGCCTGGGGTTCAATATGCACTTCTCCGTAAAAACTAAAAGGAGGACGGACAATGGTTTTTTCACCCTCCCCGCGCTCCTTGGATTTCCAAAAAACGCGGAGCTGACCCACAAGTTTTCCCGCAAAATTTTTCCTTACCAGAACATGCGAAACGGGAATAACGTGCTGTCCTTTGCTGAAACGTTCCCGTCTAGCCTTCGCTATCTCCTCGGGCGTAGCAACCTCTTCTATTCTTACTATCCTTGCAGGAGGGTTAAGTTCAAGTTTTTTTAATATTTTTTGAATCATGTTATCCGAAGTGGCAATGATCATCACGGAACAGGGAGCAGCCTCCATAAAGAAAGACATTACCTCTTGCCTATGGTCGTCAAATTCAAAGATGGCTCTGCGTATTGCGCTGACTTGATTCCTTTCGGATTTCGCGCTCTTGCCGCAAACAATACTTCCTTTATAGATCACAAGCCCGTCATCAATGATATAGTCTGCATCCAAAAGCGAGGCAACAAGCTGAGCTCTTTGGCTCTTGCCCGTTCCCGCAGCCCCTACAAAAGCGTATGTTTTTATACTTTTTAAAATAGTTTTATCCATAGTCATCATGGCTTAGATTATTGGCGCAGCATGTCAGTCAGCCAATTCAATATCCGCCCCTATGGCTCTCAGTTTTGCAGGCATATTCTCATATCCGCGCCATACATGCTGCAAGTCACACACTGTCGATTCACCGTCTGCAGCAAGTCCCATCAAGATAAGTGCGGCACCTGCCCTCAAATTCGATGACTCAACAGTGGACGGCTGTATTTTGGAAACGCCCGTGACTATCGCTACATTATCCTGAACTTCAATCTTCGCGCCCATTTTTTTGAATTCCTCTATGTGGTTAAGGCGTGAATCAAACACACTCTCATGTATCACGCTTGTTCCCGAGGCTGTACATAGCGCCGCCATCATTTGCGGCTGCATGTCAGTCGGGAAACCCGGGTAAGGAAGAGTCTTAATAGTTACCCCTTTAAACGTGTCGGAATACTTGACTGTAACTTCATTATTAAAAATATCAACAACAAGGCCGGCCTCTTCAAATTTATCGAGTATCGACGAAATGAGTTCGGGCGTTATACCACGAACAGTTACTGCGCCCTTGGTGATTATTCCGGCTGTAAGGTATGTTGCGGCCTCAATTCTGTCAGGTATGATTTCGCCTAATGCCGAATGCAGATCGTCTTGTCCTGTAATTTTAATAACAGGTGTTCCATCTCCCTTGATCTGGCTCCCCATAAGTCTCAATACGTCGGCTAAATTTTCAATTTCAGGCTCGCGCGCCGCGTTCTCGATATACGTTACGCCTTCAGCAAGGGAAGCCGCCATCATCAGGTTCTCCGTTGCACCGACAGAAGGAAAATCAAGTGTAATAGTAGTACCTTTTAGACGCCCTGATGTCGCGGCATATACAGAACCGTGATTCAGGTCTATGTCTGCTCCCATTTTTGCAAGCCCTTTCAAGTGAAAATCAAGGGGCCTGCTCCCTAGAACGCAGCCGCCGGGCAATGGCAAAACCGCTTTGCCGCATCTTGCCACAAGGGGACCAAGCACAAGAGACGAGGCTCTCATCTTGCGAACCAAGTCGGCCGGAGTTTCCGAATTTAATTCATCCGGGACAGAAATGGTCATGAAATTATCTTTAAATGCCACATCAGCTCCAAGGTCACGCAAAAGCGCGCACATCGTGTTGATATCGTATAAATTGGGAACCTTCTCAAGTGTCAAGGTCTGCCCCTTTAGAAGAATTGATGCTGCCATGACCGGCAATGCCGCATTTTTTGCACCCTGAACGTCAATGGTTCCGCACAGAGGCTTTCCGCCGCGAATCAGCATTTTATCTTGCAATCACATCCACTCCAGTCTTTGCGCAACACTCATCTAAATATAAAAAACTAAATGTTAAAGTGCAGCTTCAATGCCTCTGCTATCTGAATTGAAGCGGTGCCGTCTCCAAACGGCTGTCCGTCACATTTACGCTCGATTTTCTCTATGCTGGATTTATTATTCAGCAAATCATTTGCATGAAGCAAGATTCTTTCTTTGTCCACACCGACAATTATACCGCTGCCGTGCTCCACCGCCTCAGGGCGTTCTGTTACATCTCGCAGTATCAGAACAGGCTTCTTAATTGCGGATGCCTCTTCCTGTACTCCGCCGCTGTCGCTTAATATGAAAAGCGAGTTATTCATAACCCAAACAAAATCAGGGTAATCAAGAGGGTCACAGAGTATAACACGTTCTCTTCCTTCAAGATGTTTCTTTATTATCTCTCTCACCGCAGGATTTTTGTGCATCGGTATTATCATCCAAAGCTGTTTGTGCGAATCAAGAAGTTCGGTGAGAGCCGAACAAATATCTTCCAGTGGTGCTCCCCACGATTCTCTTCTATGTGCGGTAACGAGGAGAAACTGAGCATTATCGGGAAGGGGCGCAAACTCTTTAAGCGACGGTTTTGAAGTGTTGGCGGCTGTATACAACAGCGCGTCTATTACGGTATTTCCCGTAACAGATATTCCGTCCTCACAAGTCCCCTCCTTTAGTAGATTTTCTTTTGCCAGGTCAGTGGGCGCAAAAGACCACGTGGTTATCCTATCAGTGAGCACTCTATTCATTTCCTCAGGAAAGGGAAGGTACATGTTGCCGCTCCTGAGTCCTGCCTCAACATGCCCGACAGGTATCTTTCTGTAGAAAGCAGCAATTGCAGCCGCGAACGTAGTTGTGGTGTCTCCATGTACAAGCACCGCATCCGGCTTAACCGCATCAAAGTATTCTCCCGCTCCGGTAAGAACGGCGGAAGTTATGTGATCCAAGGTTTGGCGATCCTTCATTATATGCAGATTAACATCTGCAACAAGTCCAAAGTGTCCCAATGCCTGATCAAGCATTGCCGCATGCTGACCTGTTGCAAGTATTTTTACATCGAAGCAGTCTTGTTTTTGCAACGCAATTACCACAGGCGCCATTTTTATAGCTTCAGGGCGTGTTCCAACCACACAAACAATCGTCTTCTTATTCAAGGCTACTCCTCCAGTTTTTAAAATAATTCAAAGAATTTTAAGCCAATCAGGTTCAATCCGAAAACAACAATTACAAAATGAACCGTACCCATTACGACAAGAGTCATAACCTTCGACAGGCCAAGATCTTGAAGTTTGTGGTGAGCATGGCCTCTGTCAGGGGCAAACGGCGATTTTTTTGTAAGAATACGTCTTGTCATTGCAATCAATGTGTCAATGACAGGAACGCCTCCTATAAACAAAAGTAAGAATGAAAGGGAAATAAAGCCCTTGCCGAAAAGATCCGGAAAAATGCTCCACAGCAGGTGTGAAGCGCAAATATAACCAAGAAGAGTGCTGCCTCCATCCCCCAAAAAGGTTCGCGGAGAAGGGAAATTCCACAGAAGAACGCCGAAAACAAGCCCGGAAAACGGCAGCCACACGTCAATATTCCCTGTGGCCAGTGCGGCCACAGAGGTAAGCAAAGTCATGGTAAGACAGAGGCCGTCCATACCATCAATAAGATTAAAGGCATTTGTTGCGCCGGCTATCCAAACAACAAACAAACAGCGCTGCCACAAAGGTACCGGCAGCGGATACGCAATCCACGCGGCAGCGGCAAGATGAAAAACGAGCCTGAAAAGCGGCGGCAGCGGATGCATGTCATCCATGTACCCAATGATAAAAACAAGGGTAGCACCGGTTGCGATATATGGGACTTCCACACCGGGATTCGCCGTAAACAATGCCCAAAGCAAGTATCCGCTCCACAATACGATTCCAGCACCGCGCGGCATTACGCTGAGATGCTTCTTTCTTCCGCCGGGCTTGTCAAGCAATCTGAACTTTCTTGCCAAACCGATGGATACAGGAGTGGCAATCAACCCCCACAAAAAAGTGACAAGGGTGAACAGATATATGGAGAGCATCAGCACACCCCTTTCATATCACTTATCGTTATTTTGTACCGAAAAGCCTATCGCCCGCATCGCCAAGCCCCGGGACGATATAGCCATGGTCGTTAAGATGGCTGTCAACGGCGGCAGTATAGATATCCACATCAGGATGCTCATTGTGGAAGGTCGCTATACCTTCGGGCGCAGCAAGGAGAGATACCAGAGAAATCCTCTTGCCTCCGCGGTCCTTAATGTGGCTGATGGCTGCGGCGGCTGAACCTCCGGTCGCCAGCATCGGATCAACGACAAATATATCACGCTCCGATATGTCATTGGGCAGTTTACAATAGTAATCAACCGGCTTTAGTGTAACTGGGTCTCTATAAAGACCTATATGCCCAACCTTTGCATTGGGAACTAATTTAAGAATTCCCTCAACCATACCCAGACCGGCTCTCAAAACAGGAACTATGGCAAGTTTCTTACCCGAAAGTGTAAAGACATTTGTTTTCGCTACGGGTGTTTCAATTTCGACCTCTTCAAGAGATAGATGCCTCGTGATTTCGTATACCATAAGCCCCGCAACTTCCTGCACGAGGTCTCTGAAATCTTTTGAAGATGTTTCTTTGTTTCTCATGAGCCCAAGCTTGTGGCACACAAGCGGGTGATCTATAACAACCGTGCGCCCGCCCATAGAAGCACAACCGCAGGAAGGCAGGGTTTCGGAAACTCTGTCCTGTTCGTAAGCATTAATTTTGTCTATTCTGAAAGAGTGGCGCCCCGCCTCAAAATCGGTGGAAAGCCATGTCTTAACTATGTCTTTTGCAATTTCAGTGCCTGTAACTCTGCTGCCGATGACCAAAACATTGGCATTATTATGTTTTCTGCTCATCTCAGCAGTAAAATGGTCATGACAAAGAGCCGCACGAATACCATTAACCTTATTTGCTACTATACTCATGCCTATGCCCGTGCCGCAGAACAGTATTCCCAACTCGGCTTTGCGGCTTGCTACAGATTCCGCTGTTTTAAACCCCCAATCGGGATAATCTACCTTTAAATCTCCCGACGCAGTTCCGCAATCCAGTATTTCATAACCGGCAGCTTCCAGTTCATTTTTAATGTTTTCTTTCAGTTCAAAACCTGCATGGTCGGCACCCATTGCTATTTTCATATAAATGTTCCTCCAGTACCTATAAATTTTATTTTAAAATTTTAGAAATTATCTCTCCTGCAAGCGTATAAGGGTCCATGTTCCTTGACGCGAGCTTGTCCAGTACCCCCTCAGACTTGCTTTCGCTCCACGAAGCTTCAACCGTGCGTGATATCTCACTGCGCAAAATGGCCTCAACTTCCATTGCAAGCTGCGCATATCTGCGTTTCTTTCCCTCTTCTGAGTTATGCAGATATTCCCAGTGCTGATTCATAATGTCCTTGGCTGTATCAGCACCGGTGTTATTCTGTGACGATACAAGCGTGACAGGCGGAACCCAGCTACGCTCACTCAACATTTTAAGCATTACCTGAACATCGGCGGCAACCTTGTCCGCACCTTCTTTATCGGCCTTATTGACGACAAACAGATCTGCTATTTCCATAATACCGGCCTTCATAATCTGGACGTCATCGCCCATTCCCGGGACAAGTACCAAACAGACCGTATCGGCAATTTTAATTATGTCCACCTCGGATTGCCCGACACCGACAGTTTCTATTATTACGACGTCATACCCGCAAGCGTCCAAAACGAGAGCGGCTTCATGCGTTCCTTTACTTACACCACCCAAATTTCCCCTCGAACCCATACTGCGTATGAATACATCATTCTCGAGCGCATGCGACTGCATTCTAAGTCTGTCTCCCAGAATAGCCCCTCCGGTAAAGGGACTGGAAGGGTCAATAGCAATAACGCCGACCTTTTTATTCTCAGCCCTGAACTGTGCAATGAGACGGTCGACAAAAGTGCTCTTTCCCGCTCCCGGACTTCCGGTTACCCCAATAACCTGAGCTCTGCCAGTTCTGGGATAAACCTGCTTCATTATCTCTTTTGCACTTGGAGCATCGGCCTCGACAAGGCTTATCAGTCTGCCTATCGCTCTCAAATCTCCCGCAAAAGCTTTCTTAAGCATGGTTTCCATATTTAAGCACCCCTCAATTTATTTGTTAAAAAGCACATCTATTCCGGCAAAACAGTAAATACCCAACCCAATGGATGCGGCAAAAGTAAAACCCAGCACCATCCGAAGGTACGTAACAAATATAGGACTTCCCGGCCACTTGCCGGACTGTATATTTACAACTATACGAGCAAGAAAAAGCGACACCCCGAACAGGGCAAGCGCTACCAATGCCTGCAAATTTACAGTAGGAACCGTCTTAAAAAAATCAAACAAACAAATGCACCTCTTCCTGTTAGGGGCGTCCGCAACAAAAAAGAGAGGAGAACGCTCCTCTCTTTATAATAACTCTACTTGCACCGAATGTCATTGACTTATTGCTTAAATTGCCGAAAGTAGTGAATCTGTATCGCGCTTTTCTTCGTGTATCTGCCTCAAAGCGGCGACACAAACTTCAAGTGCTCTCTTTCCGTCTTTGATTCCAACCATAGGCTGGCGTCCGTCCCTAACACAAGAGACAAAATGCTGCAGTTCGAGCTTAAGCGGCTCAGCTTTAGGGAACACAGGGTGTTCTATAACTTCGACCATGTTGCCGCCGCTCTGTCTCACGCACCTTTGGACGGAAATATCCTGAGCCTCATAATTTACGGTGATATATCGCTCGGCTTCCGTTATCTCCATTTGCCTCGACCTTTTTTCCGAAACTCGGCTGACAAGTATCTGAGCCATCGCACCGTTTGCAAACATGAGCTGCGCCGAAGCTATATCTTCATGGTTCGTTCTGATACACCTGCCCATTGCGGAGATGGAAACGAGGTCAGAATTTATCATAGACAAAATTATATCAACATCATGTATCATCAGATCGAGCACGACCCCGACATCGGAAATTCTGGGGGAAAACGGCCCCATTCTGTGAGTCTGGATAAGATATGGATCCTTGACAAATTCCCTTACGTGCTGAACGGCGCTGTTAAACCGCTCAATGTGACCAACCTGCAGAATCAAGCCCTTCTTATTGGCAAGATGTAAAAGTTTTTCGGCTTCATCAACACTCGTTGTCACAGGCTTCTCGATAAGGCAGTGTACACCGCTCTCCATAGCTGTCTTAGCTACTTCGAAGTGCATACTTGTAGGAACAACAATGCTTAAAGCATCAGGCTTTGCATGCTTGATAAAGTACTCTATGTCAGTAAAGGCAGGCACACCAAGAGGGTCAGCTATAGAGTGAACTCTCTCCTCGTTGATATCCATAACGCCAACAAGATGCGCTCCAAGTATTTCGGTATACACTCTCGCATGGTGCATACCAAGGTGTCCTACGCCTATTACTCCGACTTTTATGTCGTCCATTACATTCACCTCTTAACACAAATTTGTAACTCCGACGTTTATAGTATTCTCACCTAAGAGGTGTGTTTTGTGGCACTCCTGCGATTAAAAATAACCGTCTGTTTTTATCTCCCGCACGGTAAGAATAAAATTTATCATTACCGCAAAGCGTGCACTCATCATACTCGTATATATTGTCAGCCGAAACGCCCAGATTACGCAGTTGAGATCGTATTTCTCCCCTAATATTGATATAAGCGGAATCTCCTTCAAGACGAATATTATACTTCGAGAATGAGGAAATTGCTTCCTGCGTCTTGGTGTCATTTAGATCTCGACTGTAGCATGATGAACAAATCGACGGCCCAATCCAAGCATAAACGGCAGAAAAATCAAACACCGGATAAATTTTCTTTAGAAATGTAAAAGAGGCTGAAGAAATATTCCTGAGAGTTCCGACAAACCCTGAGTGTAAAATAAAAAGCCATGGTTTCGGCAGCCAAGACCCAATAACGACAGGAGTACAGTCTGCAAATCTCAAACTGCCCATACATGGCGAATTTGCATCAAAATATATCCCGTCCGCCTCAGGTCTTAAAGGTATGGCGTTCTCCTTGTGCGCACAAAGTATATCTGTCCCATGCACCTGATGAGGGGCAACGAGCTTGGCATTATTGTAGCGGCTTGACATCTGCTTCCACACAATAGCCGGATCACCCTCGGCAGCATCATTGACATTACTTCTGCAAAATAATTCGACATCAAATATATTACACAGTTTGGGCGGCATTGAAAATCTTACGCGGTTCCCATCCGCATCCGCGTAGGTCTCAAATCCCCTGTGCTCCATGTGTAATCCCCTTTTCCAAATCTAAATGCTAAGTTTTTCGATGTTGTTCTTTAAGTACCCTACCAAGTATAAACTTCCGCAGCAAACAGTTGTTCCTTTGTTTGCTATCGACTTGTTTACCGCTTTGACGGGATCACTTACTGACTCGGAGACATTAAGACCGGAAGCAGAAGCCAGTTTCTTGAGTTCATCTGACTTCATTGAGCGTTCCATGCCGGGTATTTCCGTGCAAATAACGGTTGGCTCTGCTTTACTAAGCAGAGCAAGTACAGATGAGATATCTTTGTCCTTCATCATAGCCAAGACAATATTAAGTTCACCGTTAGGCACAATTTGAAGCAGAGTCTCAACAAGTCTGACCATGGCATGTGGGTTATGAGCTCCGTCCAAAATCACCAGCGGATTTTTTGAAATTGCCTCCAAACGCCCCGGCCATTTTGTGTTCATGACTCCGTTGCAGATTGAGTGTAAGTCAATATTGGTGAACTGCTTTTTAAGGCACAACACTCCCGCAATGGCAAGAGCCGCGTTTTCGGCCTGGTGATTTCCAATAAGATTTGTATGAAAATCGGCGCAAAAATCCCTGTTTTCCAGACTAAAATCTGTGCCTTGCGGTGATACTTTAACGCTGCCGCATTTATATTCTCTATTTACAATATGAGCGTGGGAACATTTTTTTCGTGCCGTTTCAAGAAAAAGTTCGTCTATGCAGGATTCGCCGCCTGCAAACACAGCGTGAGAATCTTTCCTCATTACAGCAAACTTTTCCGACGCAATATCCCATATTGTCGGACCGAGAAACTCGGTATGATCCAGTCCGATAGGGGCGACAACGGTCAGCACTACGTTTTTTAATATGTTGGTCGCATCAAGACGCCCGCCCAAACCTGCTTCCACTACGGCAATATCAACACATTCAGAATCGATTATCATAAATGCGATTGCAGTAATCAGCTCAAAATATGTCGGTGCATTGCCATTAAAATAGGAATCATTTTTTACAATCTGTTCCGCGATATCCGTATAGCGCAGCCACTTCTCGGCTGAGACTGGAGCGCCGCCAATAATCAGCCTCTCTCCAAAGGACACAAGGTGAGGACTGGTGTATAGGGCAGTTTTATAGTTTGAAGCGTCGAGGATTGATGTTATTGTAGCTGCAGTTGAGCCCTTGCCGTTTGTGCCGACTACATGAACTGCTGAAAATTTAGCTTGCGGATTGCCTACGCGTGCAAGCAACCTAGATAGCCTTGCAAGGCCGGGCACAATACCCGGGCTTGCAAGGTCAGTCAATCTGTTTTCCAGATTTGTAAAAAGTTCTGTTTCGTTCATTGTTTAAGCTGTCAGGCTTGAGAGATTTTCTGTAATGCGCTCTCTCTTAGCTTTATTGTCACTCAAGGCTGCTTTTTCTTTTTCTATTACTTCTGCGGGCGCTCTTTCAACAAACTGCGAGTTGGACAATTTTGTGTTGCTTTTCTCAATATCTTTGTCCAGTTTAGCAAGGTCTGTTTTCAGTCTGGCAACCTCTTTCTCAACATCCAGAAGTTCCCCGACAGGCAGATATACCTGCACATCATCAAGAACAGTTGCCAGGCTGCGCTCCGGTTTTGAATCGCAATCCGCGAAAAATTCTATTTTTTCAACCTTTGTAAGGAGCTTAATTTGGGTTTCGGTCTCTCTGAGCAGAGCAATCTTCTCTTCATTGTGGACAGAGAAAACGACTCTCGGTATAGCCTGCTGAGGGGATATTCTGGCTTCCGCTCTGAGGTTTCTTACCGTGCGCACAACATTCTGGACAAAATCCATATCAGCTATTACGCGCTCATCAATGTTGTCCAGTATAGGCTTCGGCCACTCATAGTGTTCTATAATATCTCCGCCGAATGGGAAAGCCTGCCAGAGTTCGTCAGTGACAAACGGGATTATGGGATGCAGAAGTTTAAGCACATCCATAAAGACAGCAAGCAGCACGGCCTGTGTCGTTTTTCTTCTTGCTTCCCCCTCATCCCCGCGCAGAGCAGGTTTTGAAAGCTCAAGATACCAGTCGCAGAGTTCGCCCCACGTAAAATCGTACATCAAGCGTGCAGATTCACCAAAGAAGTAACCATCCAGCAGTCTGGTCATCTCAGCGGCAACCTGTGAGGTTCTGTTCAATATCCACTTGTCCTGAATCCTCAACTCGCAATCTTCCCACTTACGTTCCGGTTCTGCGTCCTCAAGGTTCATCAGTGCAAAACGGCTGGCATTCCATAGTTTGTTCATAAAGAGCCTGTAAGTTGATATTCTCTCCGTTGAGAGGAATATATCTCTTCCCTGAACAGTAAGCGCGGCCATAGTGAGCCTCAGGGCATCAGCACCGTAATCCTTCACTATCGTGAGAGGGTCAATGACATTACCCTTGGACTTGCTCATCTTCTGCCCTTTTTCGTCCCTTACAAGGGCGTGGATATAGACATCTTTGAACGGAACTTCGCCTTTCATACCTTCGAGTCCGAACATTATCATTCTGGCAACCCAGAAGAAAATTATGTCAAATCCCGTCACAAGCACGGAGGTAGGGTAGAACTTCTTAAGTAAGTCGGTATCATCCGGCCAGCCCATTGTCGAGAAGGGCCAAAGTCCGCTTGAGAACCAAGTGTCAAGGACGTCTTCATCCTGACGCAGCTCGGACGAACCGCATTTGGGGCACTTGTGCGGCGCTTCTGTGTCCACTATGATTTCTCCGCACTTGTCGCAATACCACGCAGGGATGCGGTGTCCCCACCAAAGCTGACGTGAGATACACCAGTCGCGTATATTTTCCATCCACTGGTAATACACATTTGTCCACTGATCCGGAACAAACTTAATCTTCCCGGCCTGCACAGATGCAACCCCTGCATCAGCAAGCGGACGGGTGCGAACAAACCACTGCTCTGAAAGGTAGGGTTCGATTACAGTATGACAACGGTAGCACTCTCCTACAGAGTGCTTGATGTCCTGTATACCGAGAAGAACGCCCTCTTTTTCGAGGTCAGCAACAATTTCTTCTCTTGCTTTAAAACGGTCCTGTCCGGCATACTTACCGGTATCGGCAGTCATAATACCCTGACCGTCAATAACCTGAATCTGCTCCAAGTTATGCCTCTGCCCCACCAGGAAGTCGTTGGGGTCATGAGCGGGCGTAATTTTTACGCAGCCTGAACCGAATTCAGGGTCGACCATATTGTCTTCGATGACCGGTATAACTCTGTTCACAATGGGGACTATAACACTTTTGCCGACTAAGTGGCGGTTCTTTTCGTCCCTTGGGTGAATGGCAATAGCGGTATCACCGAGAATTGTTTCCGGACGAGTGGTCATGACTACAAGATGCCCATCCTCACCGGCAAATTTATATGCGACCTCGTAAAATTTCCCGTCATGTTCATGATGTTCAACTTCGAGATCCGAAAGAGCGGTCTGACATCTGGGGCACCAGTTTATGAGATATTTGCCGCGATATATCAGGTCTTTTTTGTATAGCTCAACAAATATCTTACGGACAGCTACAGAAAGACCTTCGTCCATTGTGAAACGTTCTCTGTCCCAGTCACATGATGCGCCGAGTTTCTTGAGCTGGTTGATTATCGTACTGCCATACTGATGTTTCCATTCCCAAACTTTTTTTACGAACTCTTCCCTGCCGAGGTCATGACGTGTAACTCCCTCTGCAGCAAGCGAACGTTCAACAACGTTTTGAGTCGCAATACCGGCATGGTCGGTGCCGGGAAGCCAAAGAACCTCATAACCCTGCATACGCTTGGTTCTGCAAAGAATGTCCTGTAGCGTATTATCTAACGCGTGCCCCACATGAAGCGACCCCGTTACGTTGGGAGGCGGAATGACGATGGAGAATGCAGGCTTAGGTGACGATGGGTCTGCTTTGAAAAGTCCCTCCTCAATCCATTTTTCATACCATTTGTCTTCAATAGGAACAGGGTCGTAGCTTTTACCTAGTGTTATCTTCTCGGAATCCATCCGGTCTTCCTCCTTGTTGAGTACGCCTGGTGGCCATACTCGAATCTATTCCCCATCCCGACGGACCGGCCGTTCCGGCTCCTCGGGTTTACAGGTACGTTTGGCAATTCTCTTCGCTTCTTTTATTTCTTCTTGCAGATCAAGCTTTGACATTTCTTTCATAGCGTCCACAATACCGCATCGTAAGGATGTCATCTCTTTATCGTTTGTACCCGATGTGATGAAGGGCGGCAGCATTGAATCTATTCCAAGTTTCATGTGCTGCTGATAAAGTCCCTTTCTCTTACCGGAAGAAATCTTATCACCTTTTGTAAATACGACAAGCCTTGGCATTCCAAGCTGATCCAGCCAAGCTGTAAGCTCGTCATCATTTGCAAGAGGTCCGTGACGAAAATCCATAAGGTGAATTACATAAGAAATATTTCTATTTGCGCTGAAATAATCGTCTATAAGCTTCCACCAAGACTTTCTTTCATCAAAACCTCTGGCTGCATAACCGTATCCCGGAATGTCCACCAGATTAAACTTAAATCCATCTGCGTCAACCTTATAAAAATTTATGCTTCTTGTTTTACCCGGTTTTGCACTGACCTTTGCTATTTTCCGTTCAAGCAGTGAATTTATGAGTGTCGATTTACCGACATTCGACCTTCCGACAAAAACAACTTCCGGCTCATCCGACGGAGGCAGCTGAAGTTTATTAAATGCGGTGCAGTATAGCTCAGATTTCCATACAGCCATGTTATGCTGCCTTTCTCAAAGCCAGAGCAAAGACTTCTTCAATCCTGGACACATAGGAAATATCAATATCTTTTGTAATCCAATCATTCAGTTCCTGAACATCTGCCTTGTTGTCTGCCGGAACAATAAGCTTTTTAATACCAAGCCTTTTGGCAGCCAGAATCTTCTCACGTATACCGCCTATTGGCAGAACGTCTCCATGCAGCGTCATCTCACCTGTCATAGCATAGGATACGTCAATCATACGTCCCGTAAGAGTAGAGCAAAGGGAGAGAGCAAGTGTGATTCCTGCGGACGGACCATCCTTAGGCACGGCTCCTTCGGGAACATGTATGTGAATATCATGTTTTTGCCACTCATAATCAGTGAGACAATAGGACTGGGCATTGGATCTCAGATATGCCAGAGCGGTTTGTGCAGATTCCTGCATAATATCGCCCAAATTACCAGTATAAGATACATGTCCGCTGCCGTTCATAACAGCCGATTCGATTATCATAACCGCTCCGCCTGCTTCTGTCCATGCGAGCCCCAAAGACGTACCGACCGTATCGGCATGAGGAATCTTTGTATTGTGAAGCTTAGGCGCGCCAAGCATCTCGGCTGCGTCGTTCTTTGAAATAACAATCTTTGCTTCTGTTGCCATTTCATTTTCCATTACACGCACAGCAACTTTTCTGGCAATTTTTGACAAAACCCTGTCGAGACCACGAACACCGGCCTCCATGGTATATGATGAAATGATGCTTTTTAGCACGACATCGGAAATCGAGAGAGCCTTACCGTGCAAGCCATGTTCCCTTACTATTCTGGGCAACAGATGTTTTTTTGCAATCTTAACTTTTTCTTCCGCGACATAGCCGGGCAGCGCAATTATTTCCATTCTGTCAAGAAGAGGTTTGGGTATCGTGGATACGCTGTTCGCCGTGGTTATAAACATAACGCGGCTCAAATCAAAGGCAACTTCCAGAAAATTATCCGTAAATCCAAAATTCTGCTCCGGATCTAAAACTTCCAACAATGCGGACGCCGGATCACCCCGAAAATCAGTGCCGATCTTATCTATCTCATCCATCAACAAAACAGGATTGTTTGTTCCGGCCTGCTTTATCTTCTGTATGATTTTGCCCGGCAAAGCTCCGACGTACGTGCGCCTGTGTCCCCTGATTTCCGCCTCGTCACGAAGTCCGCCCAAGGACATGTTGACAAACTTGCGTCCCATTGTCCTTGCTATTGATTTTCCGAGTGAAGTCTTCCCTACCCCGGGAGGGCCTACGAAGCAAATGACTTGAGCTCTCATATTTTCGGCGGCGAGTTTTCTCACAGCAAGGAATTCAAGGATGCGTTCCTTAACTTCTGAAAGGCCGTAATGGTCCTCTTCCAATATTTTTGCGGCATTTTTGAGGTCAAGCGTGTCCTCCGATGAGTTCATCCACGGAAGATCCATCATCCACTCAATATAGGTTCTGGCAACGGTAGCTTCAGGAGATATCGGAGCCATACGCGAATAACGTTCAATTTCTTTATCAAGTTTTATGCGAACATCATCCGGAAGGCTGCACTTTCCGGCTCTTTCCCTCAATTCGTCCGTTTCGTTTGACGGGTCTGCATCGCCCAGCTCGCCGCGTATAATTTTAAGCTGCTCCCTGAGGTAATATTGACGCTGTCCCTTATCCATCTCCGCTCTGACTTTTTCATGTATCTTGTGCTCAAGCGAAAGAAGTTCATTTTCGCTGCTCAGCATAATAAGCAGCTTTCTGATACGCTCCGTAACATCGGCTTCTTCTAAAATTATTTGCTTCTGCGACTGTTTGAGCGTAGTGTGAGACGCAGCTACATCAGCAAAAACATCGGCATTATCAATGTTATCGACAGCACGAATTACGTCATCGGGAATTTTAGGGTTCAACTGAATATACATTTCAAGTTCTGAAAAGAGACTGCGCCGAAGCGCTTCGTTCTTATTTGAATACGTTCCGTTGACAGAGAGTATTTTTTCAACCTCCGCCTCAAAGAACCCGTCGGATGAAACGAACCTCTTAACCTTTGAACGCCACCCGCCTTCAAGAATAACCTTTAACGTGCCATCGGGAAGGCGTATTGTTTGCAGAATTTTACAGACAGTCCCTACCTTTTGCATATCCGCAGGGTTGGGATTATCATTGAAACTATTTATTTGGGCAGTAATAAACAACAGCCTGTCACTAGAATTGGCCTCATCAACGGCACGAACAGAACGAGCCCTCGTAACAAACAAAGGCGCTATTATGCTTGGAAATATAATCATATCCCTAACGGGTACAACAGGGTAAATAGACATTACACAACCTCTTTGTTTTCTCTTAGAGTCATTTCAGGTTTCGCAGTTCCTTCAACAACATCCTTCGTTACCGTAAGTTTTAATATATTGGAAGCATGTTCAGGCAGCTCGTACTGCATATCCAGCATCAATGATTCTAAAATTGTCCTGAGCCCTCTCGCTCCCGTATTAAGTCTTGCTCCCTTTTTGGCTATTGTTGCAATTGCATCGTCAGTAAATTCAAGCTCGATGCCCTCCAGAGAGAAAAGTTTTTTGTACTGTTTCACAGGCGCATTACGGGGTTCGAGGAGAATTTTAATAAGTGCTTCCTCAGTAAGCGGCTCAAGCGCAACAAGGACGGGGAGACGACCTATAAACTCAGGGATAAAGCCATACGCCCTCAAATCATCCGGTTCAACCAGCTTCAGCAGCTGGGCAAGGTTTTCCTTGTTAACATTTGATGTCAGTTCTCCGCCGAATCCTATAGATTTTTCATTGGTTCTCTTGGCAATTATTTTTTCCAATCCGTCGAAAGCTCCGCCGCAGATAAAAAGGATGTTGCTTGTATCAATGGGAATCATTTCCTGACTCGGATGTTTTCTGCCGCCCTTTGGAGGTATATTTGCAATAGTTCCCTCTATTATTTTGAGAAGAGCCTGCTGTACACCCTCTCCGGACACATCGCGCGTAATAGAAACAGACTCCGACTTGCGGGATATCTTGTCGATCTCGTCAATGTATATTATCCCGCGCTGTGCTGCCTCAATGTTAAAATCGGCAGACTGAAGGAGCTTTAACAGTATATTTTCAACATCTTCACCCACGTAGCCGGCCTCTGTAAGCGTAGTTGCATCAGCCATTGCAAAAGGAACATTTAATTTTTTGGCAAGCGTCTGCGCAAGCAAAGTTTTTCCGCTGCCAGTCGGGCCGACAAGCAGGACATTACTCTTTGGCAGTTCTACGTCATCATCGGAAACAGGGTGCATAATACGCTGGTAGTGGTTGTAAACGGCAACAGACAAAACTTTCTTAGCCTGATCCTGCCCTATGACATACTGATCCAGAAATTTCTTAATATCAGTCGGCTTGGGCAGTTCTTCCTTTGGGGTAAAGGAAGTATAATCCGGCTGCGCAGAATTTATTGAAGTATTTTTATTTTGTGCCGCATAAAAACCGCCATCTGTATTTTCATCACGAAGAAGAACATCGCAAAGATGCAAGCAGTCGGAGCAGATAAACGCACCGGCCATCCCGGCTACAAGCTTAGGAACTTCATCCTGTGACTTGCCGCAAAAGGAACATCTTGGTTTTCTTCTTGGGTTATTATCCTTTTTACCGTTAGAATTTTCATACATACGTGAGACACCTCATCACTTGTTTCAATATGTGCTGCATATATTTGAATAAGGGGACTCCCTGAGGAATCCCCTAAAATAATTTTATTATCTGCTGGCAATAACTTTGTCTACTATGCCATAAGTCACGGCTTCCTCAGCCGACATAAAATAGTCCCGGTCTGTATCCTTTTCCAACTGATCCAGGTTTCTGCCCGTATGCCTTGCCAATATTTGATTCAGCAATTTGCGTGTTTTTAATATCTCTCTTGCCTGTATCTCAATATCTGAAGCTTGTCCGCTTGCGCCACCCAGAGGCTGGTGTATCATGACTCTTGAATTCGGTAAAGCAATCCGTTTTCCGGGGGCACCCGCCGCCAACAACACAGCGCCCATACTGGCAGCCTGCCCTGTGCATATTGTTGAAACATGCGGCTTAATGTACTGCATAGTATCGTAAATCGCAAGTCCGGCAGTTACAACTCCACCCGGGCTGTTTATGTACAGGAATACATCTTTCTCAGGGTCTTCACTTTCAAGAAAGAGAAGCTGTGCCACGACAAGGTTTGCAACATCATCGTCAATCGCCGTGCCCAGAAAAATTATCCTGTCTTTCAAAAGTCTGCTGTAAATATCGTAGGATCGCTCTCCTCTGCCCGACTGCTCTACTACCATCGGTATCAGGTAGGACATAGTATCCCTCCCTCTCATATACAAATATCAAATCCACTGCTTCAGGAACAGGTTATGCTTCGGCAGGGGTTTCTTCTTTCTTCTCCTCAACCTCTTTGACTTTTACCTTGGTGATAATAAAGTCAACAGTCTTACGGTTACGAATCTTCTCAGCAATTTCAAAAAGGCGGTCTCTGTTGCCATACACGTAATCATGGAATTTATTTACGTCTATGCGTGATGCAATCGCAATGCGTTTTATTTCTGTCTCAAGCTCTTCGGGTGTCCACTCAATATTGTTGGCCTCGGCAATAGCTTCAAGGACAAGAGCCCTCTTTACCACACGCTGTGCAGCCTCTGCGAGCTCGGCTTCGTATTTTTCCTTCTCCATGCCGCTTTCCGCAAAGAAGTCCTCAAATGACATACCGGACTCACGCTTGATTCTGTCTTCCTGCTCCGCTCTGATGGCCTCTTTCTGGCGAGTGACCAAAGATTCGGGTACTTCAACTTCGGACGCATCTGTTATTTTCTTAACGGCAGAATCCTTAAGCGTATCTTCGCTCTGTCTGTCTGCGGAAGCAATAAGCTGATTTCTTACTTCCCCTCTGAACTCATCAACAGTCTTATGCTTGGACTGTGTGATGGATACAACTGTTTCATCCGTAAGCTCCGGTGTTTTCTTCGCCATTATGCCCAATATCTCGATATCATAACGCATAGCTTTGCCTGCAAGATCTTTATTTTCGTTGTTCTCTTCAACAGGGAAATCAACTACTACGTTGTCGCCGGGCTTCTTGCCGACAAGTCCGTCTACGATTTCAGGACGCATATTTTCCTGACCAAGGTTGATCTCTGTTTTCTGATCCTTCTCCACTTCGTTGACAGTACCATCCGCATCAACAACATTAGACGTATACTTCACAGAAACATAGTCATTCTTCGTAATCTCTCTGTCTTCGTAAGTTGGCACAATTTCGCTGTGAACATCAAGTATACGAGCAATATTTTCCTCAACCAGCTCATCCGCAACTGTGTGTATTGTTCTCTCTGCTTCAATAGACTCAATTTCAGGGAATGTCACTTCAGGAGAGACCTCAAACGTAAGTGTGACTTCAAATGGTTTGCCGTCTTCCATTTCGCCAGGCTCAACACCGGGCTCAGCAATTAGTTTAAGCTCATATTCTTCTATAACCTTATCTATTGCATCGGGAAGCAGATTTTCCATTGTTTCTGCATAAACACCCTTTTTGCCAAAATAAAGCTCTATCGTCTTCTTGGGGACATGTCCCTTACGAAAGCCTTTGATATTGGCTTTCTGTGAAAGATTTTTGTATGTTTTTTCTATTGCCTTATCAACATCTGCTGCTTCAAACACGGCCTTAACTACGATAATATTTTTCTCTTGAGAGATCTGTTCTGTTTTCAATTGATACTACCCCTTTCGGATTTTCTGCCAATCGCTGACAATAACCGTAATATTCTATCACAAAAAATCACTTACAACACATAATATAATCACCATGCGTGATTTTTTGTTAATTGCCAAAGTAACTTAGACCCCTCTATCTTCTCACAGTTGCGGTAACTTTGACAAATTTCTCTCGGAGGTGCAGCCGTGATAACTTTGTCAAGGCGTTATGATGTACTGCAATAGCAGTCCGGTCTGCTGGCCTTTGTACCGGGGTGATGTCATTATGGCAAAGAAATTTACTCAGTTGACATTAGAGGATAGAGTGACTATTCAGAGTGCGCTTGCGGTGAAAGAGAGTTTTGCTTCCATAGCAAAAACTCTTGGCAAGCATCCGTCTACAATATCATCAGAGGTCAGAAAACGTGCTATTACAAAAAAGAGCGGAGGTGCGGGGGCAGTCTCTTTATCATATTTGTGCTACGGAAGAGGAAAAAGAACATGGGACAGTTCAAAGTGGATACCCGGTGTAGAGAGGGGCGTGACTACAAAACCTTCAATGAGTATATGAAAGACCATTGTGACTCTCCCATTGTTCAAATCGACACAGTAGAAGGAAGGAAAGGCGGTAAAGTTATGTTAACCATACACTTCCTTGAATCATCGCTCATGTTAGCTTACCTGAGGGACTCAAATGACTCAAACTCCGTCAGCAAAATATTCGATAACCTCTATTACACCCTTGGCGCTCAAACATATAACGAACTGTTCCACGTCATCTTAACAGATAACGGTTCAGAGTTCAGCAACCCTGCAGCCATAGAAGCCGGTCCTGAAGGTAACCTTGACTGCCGCGTCTTTTACTGTGACCCGTCTTCGCCGTATCAAAAGGGTGCGATAGAGAACAACCATGAACTAATACGCAAAGTATTGCCCAAGGGAATGAGCTTTGGTAACTTTACGCAAGACGGTATAGCGGTACTGATAAACCACATAAACTCATACAAACGAAAAAAGCTGAACAGTCACTCTCCATATGACCTGTTCAGCCTTCTTCACGGGAAAGAAACATTGAAAGCACTTGGTATCTCAAGCATTTCTCCCAAGAACGTTACCCTAATCCCACCACTTATGTGGAAAGCATAGATACAGGCAACAATACGACTGTAACATAAAAAAGCGTAGACCGGCTACTATAAACATATATAACATAGTCAAAAACAGGGTCTTGATAACTTTGACAAAAACAAAGGTCAATTAAGAACCATAATGTTTGTGTGCACTAAAATAAAGCTCATTGAACTCCAAAAGCAAAATCAGCACAAAAACATCTATAAAAAGTAAATATCATTGATAAACCGATATGCAATTGTAACCTGTTAAGAACAAGATTTTCTGACCTTAGGCTTGGGTCGCGATTACTTTGACAAAGTTGCAATTACTTTGTCAATTCACCTTTCAAAAAAATTGGAGTCCGATTATACGGACGCCGCGTAAATATGGCACAAAAAGGATAAGACACCTATTTCAGATTATCGACGAAGAATCTTTCCAGCTTGTCGAATGGAATCAAACCCACCTGATTTTATTTGTTCCGTTCCGCGGCAAGGTCAGCCTGCAAATACTCCAGAAATTTTTCGGCGGCTTTTGAAAATACTTTGTACTTTTTCCACACGATGTCCAGCCCGACTTCCATCTTCGGCTCAAGCGGCCTGAAACAGACTGTGCTCTCTTCCCCGCTTCCTATCAGCTTCTTATCTATCGTAAAGGCATAGCCGAGGCCCTCGCTCACGAAGACAGATGTATTGTACGAGAGGTTGAATGTCGAGACGATATCCATCTGGTCGAGGTCGCGCCCAAGCCATCCCGACAGCTCGTTCTTCACGATGGCCCGCTCCGAGCAGTGGAGCGGCAGGTCATAGAGGTCACACGGCCTGACCGTCTCCCTGGCCGCAAGCGGACAGTCCTTGCGCATAAGCACTCCCCATACGTCCGTCGCTGGGAAACGTATAAAATTATATTTTCGCATGTTGACCGGCTCAATCAGGATAGCGAAGTCGAGCAGCCCCTTGTCGAGCTTATCCATCACATCGTCTGCGTTTCCGCTGAACAGGCGGTATGTCACACGAGGGTGCGCCTCCCTGAATTTCATGGCGCTGCGCGCCACAAACCGCATCGCGTCGGTCTCTCCGCCGCCGATATAGATATCTCCGTTCACGACATCACCCGACATGTCAAACTCTGCGCTCGTCATGTCAACCAGGTGCGTGATTTCTTCTGCCCTTTTTCGCAGGAGCATCCCCTCGTCCGTTAGCGTGACCCTGCGGCTCCCTCGAATGAACAGCTTACAGCCAAGCTCATTTTCCAGGTCCATCAATTGCCTTGAGAGCGTGGGCTGTGTGACATGCATAGCTTCAGCCGCTCCCGAAATACTTTCTTCACGGGCTACTGCGAGAAAATATTGCAGAACTCTTATATCCATCGCAAAAATCACCTCTCACGTAAAAATTATATTGCCCGTAATCCATGCTCGTCAAGCATAGAACATTATTAACTATAAGTATTTGCTATTGATAAATCCTTTTCTTAAAATAATGGCAAAAGGCAGATAAGAAGGAAGGGATGTACCACGGAGACAAGTGAGACTGCCATCGCGCAAAATCTGGAGGATGCCGGATGCGGAGCCGATACGATAGAGCGTTTTATGCGATTCGGCGCGGCAGGCAAAAATGACGAGCAGATGCGCCTGCTGAACAAAGAACGGCGCAAGCTGCTAAACGCGGTACACAACAATCAGAAACAGCTCGACTGCCTCGACTATCTGATTTTCAAAATCAGAAAGAGGAACTCATAAAGGACACATCCTTGACTTAGAGCTGACTCAAAGTGTTAAGGTCGATTCACAAATACAAGCATTAAAAATCAGGAGGAATATCAAATGTCAAAAATTTTGATTATATCAGCAACAACTTTCACGCTCGCGCTCATTCTGTCGCTCTGCGTATCCTGCCGCGCTTTCGCCGCTCCGGCGGGACTGGACGCTACTGACCCGGATCTTGTAAATATCATGGACTTCTTTATAGAGAAAGAGGTCGACGTGCGCAACAGCAAGGAGCTGAACGTGAAACAGCGGGAGCTCATCAAAATAACGGCACTCACGACACAGGAGTCCTACGAGTTGCTGAAGCGCGAGACGGATAAGGCGCTCAGGCTGGGGCTTACTCCGGTCGAGATAAAGGAGGCCGCCCTGCAGTGCGCGCCTTACTCCGGATTTCCGAGAACCGCGGACGCGATGAAAGCCATAAATGAAGTCTTCGCCGCAAATAATATAGCTCTGCCGCTCAAGAGCCGCGCGACTGTGAACAAGGACACGCGTTTCGCAAATGGGCTTGACGCGCAGGCAGGCATTTTCGGAGACGGAATGCGCGAGAGGGCAAAGGATGGGCCCGACAAGATATCGCCGATAAATTATTACCTCGTGACGAACTGCTTCGGCGACTATTACACGAGGGAGGGGCTGGACCTCTCTACACATGAGATGCTTACGCTCGTTGTACTTGTAAACCTCGGCACTGAGCCTCAAATAAAGGCCCACATCAACGGGAACAAGAATATGGGCCGCGACAGGAAATTCATCGAAGCGATGATTTACGAATGCCTGCCGTACATGGGTTATCCGCGCACTCTGAACGCACTTGCATGTCTCAATGAAGTCATGCCGGCCATCAAATAACGACAGAAGGATAAAAAGACCATGAATAAAACTTTAATGACACTGCTCGCCGCGGCGCTCATGCTCTCGTGCATCGCGAGGGCAGATGCGGCGCAGGTGACAAGGATACGGATAAAGGCTATGGGCAGAGAGATGGCTGCGGAGCTCGAGGACAATGCCGCGACAAGAGCCCTTGTTAAAAGGCTTCCCCTGAAACTGCGGATGCTGAATCTGTACTCCAGAGAGATGTGTTTTCATTTCGGCGAGGCGCTTCCCACGGATAACCTCAGAGGCGATGGATATCAGGCGGGTGACCTCATATATTGGCCGCCTGGCCGCAGCCTCGTAATCCTATACAAACAGGACGGCGAGAAATTTGACAGACAGCAGCTCGGGCACATCAACTCCGGCTTTGAGATATTCAACGGCGTCGGTGAGACTGAAGTCACTTTCGAGAAGGCCGAATGAGGAGTTGCCATGAATATATTCTCTTAGGGTCAAATATTGTCCACATCATAGAAAGGGGAGAAAGATAGAGAGATGAGACCAACAAAGATTTCAGTACGCAGCATTATTCTGATAACAGCAATCACGTTGATCGGATCATACTGTCTCTTCTGCGCTGAGGCCGCCCCGACAAATATGCTTCTGATAAAGGGCGGCACGTTCCAGATGGGCAGCCCGACGTCTGAGGCTGAGCGTGAGAAGGACGAGACCCGCCGCAGCGTCAAGGTCAGCGACTTCTATATAGCCTCGCACGAGGTGAGCCAGGCCGAGTATACAGCACTGATAAAGACGAATCCGAGCGACCATAAGGGGAGCGACCTTCCTGTCGAGAACGTGACATGGTACGACGCAGTGCGCTACTGCAACGCGCTGAGCGCGAAGGATGGCCTCACACCGGCATACGATATAAAGGGTGAGGACGTGACATGGAACCACACTGCAAACGGCTATCGGCTGCCCACTGAGGCGGAATGGGAATACGCCGCGCGTGCCGGTACGACGACCCCTTTCAGCACAGGCGGCAATATAACGACGGCTCAGGCAAATTACTACGGGACATACCCGTACAACAACGCCCCCAGCGGGGAATACAGAAGGAAGACCGTCACGGTCGGCAGCTTTAAGCCAAACACGTGGGGGCTTTGCAACGTACACGGAAACGTTTGGGAATGGTGCTGGGACTGGTATGGAGGATATGACGGTAAATCGCTGAACGACTCTGCCGGTCCGTCATCGGGGACTTACCGCGTATACAGGGGCGGCGGATGGAACGATTTCGGGCGCAACCTGCGCTCAGCGTACCGAGCCGCGATGCCTCCGACAAACGGCAGCTACAATCTCGGTTTCAGACTCGCGCGCAACGCGAAGTAATACTTAAATCAAATGGAGGGAAAGTAAATCATGAAAAAGAATATCGGATCCGTACTGGGGCTTTACCCCACACCGCTTGTCGTGGTCGGGGCTATGGTAGACGGGAAGGTAACCTGGACGCTTGTAGGACATATCGGAATCATCGGCCATGACCGCATCATGGTAAGCCTTGCGAAGCCGCACTATATCAACCGCGGAATCAAGGATAACAAAATACTTTCTGTAAACATAGTAGACGGCGCAATGCTTAAAAAGGCCGACTATGTCGGCTGCGTCAGCGGAAACGACACGGATAAGTCACGCGTATTCGCGTTTCACGACAGTGAGGCCGGCACGCCAATCATCGACGATTCGCCGCTCGTCATGGAATGCAGCGTCGACGACATGTATGAGACTACTGCGTTTGAAAGTTTCATCCTTAAAATAGAGAATACCTACGCAGACGAAGCCGTGCTCAGCGCGAACGGGAAGATCGATTACCGCAGGCTCAAACCGATCCTCTTTGAGATGCCTACTTATGAATATCTACAGACCGGCGATGTCATAGGCGGATGCAAGACGCTGGGGAAAGAATAGCGGAGGTTCGCGCATGAAGGCCAGAAATTTATTTCTTTTGTTAACAGCGCTCATGTTCGCGCAGGCCTGCGTCGCGGAAGCGGCTCCGGCGCAGCCGAAAAACGGCAGTATACTGGTGGCCTATTTCTCATGGTCAGGCAACACTCGCGGGATAGCGCAGCGGATACACGCGAAAACCGGCGGAGATATCTTTGAGATAGCCCCGGCGAAGCCCTATTCGTCCGACTACAATACGTGCCTCGACCAGGCGCAGAAGGATCGCGAAAGTCAGGCCAGGCCGAAGCTCAAGAACCATGTCGCGAACATGAAACAGTACGACGTAATACTGCTTGGCTATCCCAACTGGTGGGCGACGATACCGATGCCGGTCGCGTCGTTCCTCGAAGAATACGACATGGCAGGCAAGACGATCATCCCGTTCTGCAGCCACGGTGGAGGCCGCTTCGGACAGAGCGTAACTGCGATTGTCAAACTCTGCCCGAAATCGAAGATAATGGAGGGGCTTTCTGTAAACTATTCGGGCGGCACCAGCTTGCCGAATGAAATTTCAGCCTGGCTGAAAAAGTCCGGCATAAAGGAAAGGTGAACTGATGAAAAAGGCATGTATCATATTTGCAGCCTGCTTTTTGCTGACGGCGGCAACCGCATCCTGCGCGGCGGCTACGGGAACGGGAACGGGAGACAGGATAAGGCTTTCCTTCAGCTGCGGAGAGATCCTCGTACGCATGGAAGATAATCCTGCAGCAAGAGATCTGCTCAGCATGCTGCCGCTAACGCTTGCTTTCGAGGACTATAACTCAACTGAGAAGGTCGCATATCCGCCGCGCAAACTGAAAACAGACGGCGCGCCCGGAGCCTGTGACCCTAATGTAGGTTCGCTGACCTGCTATGCCCCATGGGGAAATCTGGCGCTCTTTTATAAGGACTACGGTCACTCACGCGGGCTTGTCCCGCTCGGCACAGTCGAATCCGGCCTGGACAAACTCCCACTGCTGGATAAAGCAGGTAAGGTGACAATTTCAAAATTATAAGGATATGTTCAGAAGAAACGGAAAGGGAAAGGAAGAAAAACAATGACAACAAATATTAAGGACATTTTTCCAAAAGGCGAAAAGATAACTTCAAACTTCACAGGTGATGCGTGGGTTGCCTTCCTCATCAACAACAAGGAATGCGATATATCAGTCTATAATGTAACCTTCGCGCCGGGCGTTCGCAACAGCTGGCACAGGCATGACGTAGGGCAGCTTCTGCTCTGCACGATAGGTGTCGGCTGCTATCAGGAGCGCGGCAAGGAGGCCCTCCGTCTCGTCCCCGGCGATGTGGTGGAGATCCCTGCAAACGTTGACCACTGGCACGGAGCTGCACCGGACAGCGAGTTTGTCCATATAGGCATGACGCCGAAGATGAGCGAGAACAAGACGACATGGCTCGAACCTGTTACCGACGCGGACTACGCGAAAGCGATATCAGGCAGATAGAGGCCGCTTTGAGATCTCAGCCTGAAGCCATTATAATGATTGCCGAGATTGCCAGTCAGACGGGTTTATTTTAAGAGGGCGAGCGGCACGTTGAACGGCAAATTGGTATTCAAACTCACAGTAGACCTCACAATGACAATTCTGATGCTGTTTGCGATCGCCTATCAGCTAACGGGCAACACGGCTCATGAAATCATCGGCGCCGCTCTCTTCGTCCTCTTCATACTCCACAACATACTCAACAGGCGATGGTACTTCTCCCTCACAAAGGGGAAATACGACATTCGGCGAGCCGTGAGCACGGTGATTAACATCCTGATACTCTGTGCCATGGTGATTTTAATAGTGACCGGCGCAATGATATCCGTGACTCTGGCCCCTTATCTCCCTATAAGAGGCGGATTTCTAACCAGACAGGTGCACACCTTGTCGGCATTCTGGGGGCTCCTGCTGATGTCGGCACACCTCGGCATGCACTGGGAGATGATATTGGGAATGCTCCGCAAAGCCTCTGGCTCGGGCGGCGGAAGATTTACGACGGTGCCCCTGCGCGCTGTTACAGCAGTAATATTTATATATGGCATAAGGTCGTCGTTCGCCATGGATATCGGTTCAAAACTGGCGATGCGCTCCACATTCAGCTACTGGGACTTCGAAAATTCCACATGGCTCTTCTTCTTAGCCTACCTCTCCATCATGGGGGTATATA
>CAZBYL010000002.1:0-81256 GCA_964496275.1 uncultured Synergistaceae bacterium
CATATTGCATGTGTCAAGGATAACATATAGTTATCATATATGCAAGGGAGTAAAATATTGCCGCAGTTTGCCATCATTTGCCCCTTTCCGCCATTGCTCGGCGATTCTTCTGACACATTATCTAAAATCGGCTAATATTGTATAAATAGCTAAAGTATTGCTGCGGATATTAATGTTCGGCTATCGGTTCAGACAGAATTAGGGCTCTCTTGACCTTGATTTTGGTTTTACAGCTTCAGAGTCTCTAAGCCCGAAAAACCAAAGTCAAAAGCACCCTCATCCGTCTGCGGGAAAAGCACCCGCAGCCACCTTCCCCCTAGGGAAGGCTTTAGAGACGTTGTCTGACTTGCAAATGGTAAGTTTGCTTTTGACCATGATTTTTTAAATTTGTGCAGTTTGTAAAACATTCAAGAACAAGAATAGTCTCCATGGTGTCCAATTTATGCAGGGCGGTTTTTTTAAAGCCTTCCCTTGGGGGAAGGTGGCTGCGGACGGACTTCCGCAGACGGATGAGGGTGCACTTGACATTGAACTAGGTTTTGTATTTTTACCGGAAGCCAAAACCCAAAAGTCAAAAGCACCCCTCATCCGTCTGCGGAAGAATCGTCCGCAGCCACCTTCTAGGTGTAACAACCGGCCGATTCGCACAAAACGCAAAAGCATCGTTTTGGCTCTCCGGCCGCCCATAGGGAAGACTTTAGAATGTCTGGTTTGGTAAATTCGGGCTTACTTTCTCAAACACACAAATAACTTAGCGGCTACAGCGCCTTGACCGTGAGAATTCATAAATCGGCTGCAAAGCTGCAAGAGACTTGGAAATCAGTGAGGAAGCATTGATTTGTTTTTTTGACTTTACTATTCAGTTGCTTTCTGATATTTTATTTGCTAAGCATAATTTAATAAAATACATTTTGGCTGAGAGGGGTGAAGTTTTTGGCAAAACAGAATAAATTTAATCCTAAATTGAAAATATTGATTCCCGTAGTCAGAGGTCTTGCAAAAATTCTCGGCAAGAATTACGAGGTTAACCTCCATGACGTATCAATGCCGGAACACTCGCTGATAATCTGTGAAAACGGCCATGTCACAGGCAGAACCGCAGGCGGCCCTATGACCGACTTTGGGCTTTATATGCTCCAGTCGGAAGAATATAAGTCAAAAGAGGGAATTTTTAACTATCTCGCGAAAAACAACAGGGGCGAACTTATAAAGTGCAGCGCTATATTCATTCGTGATGAAAACGAAAAAATAATAGGCTTCATGTGTATCAATTATGATATAAGCAAAGCTGTCGCGGCTCAGGAACTTATAGAGAGCCTTCTGCATCTGGATATGGAGAACGTCGAACAGTATCCCGAAAGCATTCCCGAGTTGAAAAACGAAGATGAAGAAAAATTTCCAGCTCCGGTCAGGGAGTGGTTCGCGCAAGACTTGGAAGAGGTTGTATCCGATACCCTAACTCAGATCAAAGAGAGAGTGGGGCGTCCTTTGGAATATCTCTCGAAACCGGAAAAGCAGCAGATTGTGCAGGAACTTCATGACAAGGGGTTTTTTCTGCTGAAAGGCGCGGTGAACATCCTTGCCAAAGAGATGGACAACACTAAATATACTATATATTCCTACATTCGCGGCGTTCAGAAAAAGTAACGCCGCTATCTTTTGTTTTGATTGTTGAATTTTGTTAAACTGCTTGACAATACTTCAAAATTAGACGAGAATATTCATTGTAAATATCAAAAAATTGTTCTCATTAAGATTTTTTGGTTCGGCTTATCAAAATTTTTGCTTACTCTTATCAACATCAATCCAATAGCAGTAGACTGCTGTGTGTAATTTGAGGAGGGAGAGAGGGCATGGAACTGATTCAGAAACACCCGATTCTTGAATTCAAACATGGAGCTGAAGTTGAATTCACCTTCGACGGCAAGCCGATGAAGGGCTTTGAAGGCGACCCAATCGCAATGGCACTCCACGCAAACGGAGTCCATATCTACCGAGTGACGCCAGAAATGAAACGCCCGAGAGGATTTTTCTGCGCCATAGGAAAATGCAGCTCGTGCTTCATGGTCGTTGACGGAGTACCCAACGTCAGGACCTGCGTAACGCCCCTTAAGGCAGGAATGAAAGTCGAGACCCAGCTTGGCAAGGGACTCGTACCTATGGAAGCTAACTAGGCGGGAGGCGGGACAAGATGAAGAAAGTTGTTGAGACAGACCTCCTAGTCATAGGCGGCGGAGCAGCGGGACTCTGTGCTGCGGCGGAAGCTGCAGGTGCGGGAGCCAACGTAATGGTAATAGAAAGCGACCTTCATCCCGGCGGTCAGCTTGTCAAACAGACACATAAATTCTTCGGGAGCAAAGACGAATATGCGGGAACGCGCGGATACAAAATAGCCGGCATACTTCTGGACGAAATAGCCGCTCTCGGCGACAAAGTCCAAATCAACTGCAACACAACGGTAACGGGATACTACCCCGAACAGGAACTTTTCACAGCGATGAAGGGCGAAGAGGAGTACTTCCGCATCAAAGCAAAGAAAACAGTCATAGCCACTGGAGCTCAGGAAAGACTCATTCCGTTCCCCAATAACGACCTTCCGGGAGTTTACGGTGCAGGAGCCGTCCAGACTCTTATGAATGTTTACGGTGTTGTCCCGGGTAAGAAAGTCGTCATGGTAGGTGCGGGCAATATCGGACTTATCGTAAGCTATCAGCTTCGCCAGGCGGGAGTCGAAATTGCGGCAGTCGTCGAGGCTATGCCTAAAATAGGCGGATACTGGGTGCATGCTGCCAAGATCAGACGCCTCGGAATACCCATACTCCTTCGCCACACGATAGTTGAAGCGACCGGAGATAAGGTAATAGACGGAGCCGTTATTCAGGAACTCGACGATAAGTTCTGCTTGATCGGCGAACCCAAGAAGATTGACTGCGACATCATTTGCATGGCGGTAGGACTAACTCCCACAACAGAACTGTTCTGGCAGGCGGGAGCCAAGATGCAGTACGTTCCTCAGCTTTGCGGACACGTTCCGTTCAGAGACAGAACAATGCGCACCAGCAATCCCGACCTTTGGGTAGCGGGTGACGCAGCCGGTATAGAAGAGGCCTCAGCCGCTATGGTAGAGGGCCGCATTGCCGGTTACAGTGCGGCTAAAGCCCTTGGCTGCGATGTGAAAGCCGAGTCCTTTGACGAGTACTGGACAAGGCTTGACCACCTGCGCGCCGGTGAAGTCGGAGAAAAGATTCGCGGCGGCATCGGCCAGGTTCTTGTGGACGGATGGGAGGCGTAAGATATGAGCTGCTCATGTGATAAAGAGAAACTTTACAATAGCGGAATACTGGTGGAAACCGGAATCCCGGGAGCAGTGCTCCCACCAAAGGCTACGTGGGAAAATAAAAAAGGCGGTTTCGTCGTAATAGAGTGCCCGCAGAGAATCCCGTGCAACCCGTGCGCAACAAGCTGCCCAACGGGAGCCGTTCGTCCCTTTGAGGACATCAACGACAATCCGTCAATCGATTATTCAAAGTGCACAGGCTGCGGCCTATGTGTCGCCAAGTGCCCGGGACTTGCCTGTTTTGTAATTGACCTTACCTACGCGCCCGACAAAGCCATAATAAAGATGCCATACGAACTTATTCCCGTACCGGAAAAGGGCGACACAGTAAAATGTCTTAACAGAAGCGGAGAAGAAGTTGCTGACGGAGAAGTATTTGCCGTTGCGGAGCCTCTGAAAGACCAGACACGCGTCGTAAGCGTGATAATTCCTAAAACACTTGCCGGAGAAATCCGCGCCATCAAGGTGGTGTGCTAGCTATGACGAAACCCGCAAACGTAATATGCCGCTGTGAAGAAATTGAAATAGACGAAATTCGCGAATGGATAGCCCGCGGCTATGACACCTTCGACGAACTTAAAAGGGAGCTTCGTGTAGGAATGGGGCCGTGCCAGGGAAGGGGATGCCGCGATATAATCCTCCGCGAAATAGCCAAGGCAACGGGCAAACAGGTAGCCGAACTCTCCACCGGAACGATACGCCCTCCGGTGAAACCGATAAAGATCAGTCTGCTGGCTGACGACGCCGATTAGGAGGTGCAGATGATGGATTTTCCGAAAACTGCTGATATCGTTGTAATAGGCGGAGGCATCGTCGGTACTGCTACGGCATATTACCTCGCAAAATCAGGAAGAAAAAATGTTGTAGTCCTCGAAAGAAATACTGTCTGTTCCGGCTCAACCGGACGCTGCGGAGCCGGTATACGCGCTCAGTGGGGCCTTGAGCTCAACTGCCGCATGGCTCTTGCCTGCCTTGACACCTTTGAGCAGCTCGACGACGAACTCGGACTTCCGACAGGACTTAACCAGGCCGGATACCTCCTTGTCGCCTACAAGGACAAGGAGTGGGAGCAGTTCCAGAAGAACGTGGTGCTGCAGCACAGCTTGGGTATCAATACGGAGATATTTACAGATAAGAAAAGAGCTCAGGAAATATGTCCCGGCGTGGCGGTTGACGATGCTCTCGGATTTACATTCTATGACAGAGACGGACATGCCGACCCGTTCCTTACGACCTTTGCCTTCCAGGAAGCAGCAAAGCGTCTCGGAGTCACCTTCTGCAAGTTTACGGAAGTCACAGGACTCAAGGTTGAGGGCGATAAGATAACCGAAGTAGAAACAAACCAGGGAAAGATCTCCTGCGGAACAGTCGTTAACTGCGCCGGTTCATGGGCTCAGGACATAGCGAAGATGGCGGGAATAAACCTCCCGAACTGGGCGGAACGCCACGAAATAATAATCACCGAACCTGTAGATCCGGGCGTGTGCCCCCCGATGCTTATGAGCTTCAGCGGGAACTACTACATTCAGCAGCGTCCGCACGGTTCAATAATCGCGGGAGAAAGCCCGTCCCACGAGCCTCTTATCGGCTATACTTCGACGCCGCACTCAATAGCGAGTATTGCGCGTATAGTTTTGAAGATGCTGCCGAGAGCGAAGGATATTCGTGTTGTACGCCAGTGGGCGGGACACTATGATATGACACCCGATGCAGCTCCGATACTGGGACAGACAGATGTCAGCGGTTTCTGGCATGCCACGGGCTTCTCGGGACACGGCTTCATGCTCGGTCCCGTTGCCGGTCAGATTATGACATCGCTGCTTAACGGTGAAAAACCCTTCATCGACCCGAGTATCATGGACTACCACCGCTTCGAGCGCGGCGAAAAGATAATCGAGCCGAGTGTAGTCTAGTAATCTGCATAAATGAACAATAATTTTAACAAAGAGGCCGTCCTTGTCGGACGGTCTCTTTGTTAAAGTGGAGCGATGCTGTAAAACACCGTCTTGTGGGCAAGCTCCCGTTCTGCCTGTACATTTTGTATCCGCCTTAATTCTTTCTCTGATATTTCTGCAAATATACCAATATTCCGCTTGTATTTGGTGGATTAGTTTGTTATTCTTTACACAAGTAAGTTAGCTATAATTTGAATGACAATTTTTCAAAAAACTTTCCTCAGGAGGAAGAAAAATGAATTTAAATGAAATTGCAGAGATACTTGGTGCGGACATTCTCACAGGTGCGGATGTCCTTGATTCGACGGATGTGCCGAACGTGTATGCCTGCGACCTCATGAGCGATGTTCTCGCGTTCTGCTCACCGGGTTCATTGCTTCTTACGGGGCTCACCAATGTACAAATAGTAAGGACAGCTCAGATGCTGGATATCCCTGCGGTTGTATTCGTCAGGGGTAAAATACCGCTTGAGGAGACAGTGGCTCTCGCCAAAGAGAGCGGAATTCCCATTCTGCTAGCAAAGCAGAGTCTTTATGAAGTCTGTGGAAAACTGTACGCCGCAGGGCTGAAGCCCTGTTACATACCACAGCAGGGAGCATAAACCGTGGGCACCCCTGTCTGTCTTGAATACAGAATTGAGGGGAATGACTACATGGAGGCGGGCTCCGCTTCCAACAATATTAAAAGCACCCTCAAAATGCTGGGAATAGATTCCGATGTGTGTCGGCGTGCTGCTGTTGTTCTGTATGAGGCGGAAATGAATCTTGTTATTCATGCCGGTGGGGGTACTCTGAAGGCTCTTATATACGAAGATCGGGTTGAATTGTTTGCGATAGACGAGGGACCAGGAATTCCCGATATTGATAAGGCCATGACAGCAGGGTATACCACAGCCTCGGATCAAGCTCGTGAAATGGGGTTCGGTGCCGGTATGGGACTTCCGAATATGAAGCGCAACAGTGATGAATTTAGTATAGATTCCGAGCTCGGAAAGGGCACCACTCTTAAATCAACTATAATATTTAAATCATAAACACGCCCGATACAGCGCATGAGCCGCACTGTATCGGGGTGTTTGTCATATTTTGCAGAGCGAGGTGATTCCCGGTGGTGGTACATAGCGTAAAGATAAAGAAAGAAGCTTGTCAGGGCTGTGTAAACTGCATAAGAGTATGCCCTACAGAAGCGATCAGAGTTGTTGACGGAGAGATAAGCATTATCTCTGAGCTTTGTATAGATTGCGGAGAGTGTCTTCGCACATGTAGCCGCAAGGCGCTGGGAATTGAAGAAGACAGTTGGAATAGGATAAAAGAACAGTCGCGCTGTGCCGTTATTGCGGATCCCGCATTCTTTGCCCAGTTTACACACTACACCAGCCCTGCCATGCTTTCGGATGTTCTTGCTGCGAATAATGCGACACTGCTTATGGATGAAATGGAAGATGCCTTTGACCTTTCTGCCTATGCGACAGCTCAGCTCATAAACAGAGCTCAGAAGGCGTCTCTTCCTCTTATTTCGGTGTACTGTCCTGCCGTTCTGAGAATGATACAGTCCAAGTTTCCCGAACTGCTGTCGAGAATAATCCCCGTGTGCAGCCCTTTGGAACTCGCAGCAGATCTGTGGCGTATGAGAACTAACAGCACTGTATCTCTGACTCTGCTTGCGCCATGCCCCGCAAAGATAACTATGGTCCATGAACCTCAGGGGCGGGAAACATCTCCCATAGATATGGGCGTCACAGTGCGGCGTGTTGCAAGAAGTATTATGGCGGACGGCGATTTACCCGATGCGTCATCAGAATTATCAGAGAGAAATAACCGCTGGGTGACATGGGGGAGAAGGGGCGGAGAGGCAAGGCATGTACAGGCTTTTTCCGATAAAAAGCTTACTGTCTTGGCAGTTTCCGGAATGAGAAACACTTTGGATGTCCTGCAGGAATTGGAACTGGGGCGTCTCCGCGGTGTTGACTTTGTCGAGTGCCGTGTCTGTGATACAGGATGCATAGGCGGCATAGGTACTGCCGATTCGAGGTTCCTTGCCAGCCTGCGGCTTTCAAATATAGAAGTAAATTGGAATGTATCCGAAAGAGAGCTTGCGAGAGCCGAGGAACTTTTCGCAATGGACTTCTGGGCGGGCACAAAGGATTTCCTGCCGCGTCCGCGTCTGCCGCTTTCCAACAATCTTGCTGAAGCTATGGTAAAGCTGCAGCAGATGAAAGAGATATATAACGGACTGCCGCATATTGACTGCGGTTCCTGCGGGCGTCCCTCTTGCCAGGCAATGGCAGAGGAGATCGTGCGCGGACACGGTTCTGCGACGGACTGCATATTCAAATTAAGAGAGGGCATAGCCACTCTCGCCAACAAAATAGTAACACTCTCAGAATCTCAGCCTCAGACGCTAAAACGAAAGGGTGGTACACGTTGAAGATAGGTGAACTTTGTAAGGCTCTTAAAGCCGATGTCCAAGCTCCCGGAAGCACAGAAAGGGAAGTTACGAAGGTAACCGCCGGCGATCTGCTGAGCTTTGTAATGGGCACGGCGCCGGAAGGTGCGGCGTGGATAACAATTCAGGCTCATCTCAATGTGGCGGCCGTAGCGGTGCTGAAAGATCTGCCCATAATAATAATTGCGGCGGGACGTAAGGCTCCGCAGGATCTTATAGATAGATGCAATTCGGAGAATATATGCGTTGCGTCAGTTGAAGAGACCCTTTACGGCGTGTGCTGCAAGATGGCATCTCTTGGTTTCGAGGAGTAGCCTGCTTTGCTGCGCCCGTTTTGGGTAGACCTTCATATTCACACGGCTCTCTCTCCATGCGGCGAACTTGAAATGGGTGCCCCCGACATTGTGGCGCGTGCAAACGAAGTCGGGTTGGACATTATCGGCATTGCCGACCACAATACCTGTGAGAATTTTCCCGGAGTCAGTGCTGCGGCTAAGGCTGCGGGATCTCCAGTTGTTTTGCCATGCATAGAGACACAGAGCGCGGAAGACATACACGTCCTTTGCATTTTCCCCGACTACGATACGGCTGCGGAGTACAAAAAGTGGCTGTGGCTCCGCATCAGGGATATAAAGAACGACGTTGACCATTTCGGCTATCAGGTAGTTGTCGATGAGAATAACGATATAGTAAAAGAAGAAGAAATTCTTTTGATACAGGGTGCGGGGTATGAAGTGGATCAGATTGTCGCGAAGGTTCAGGAATTGGGCGGAATTGCTGTTCTCGCCCATGTTGACAGACCTGCCTTCTCCTATACTGCGGCTCTCGGTCCAATGCCGCAGGACTATCCTGCCGACGCGTTTGAACTTTCATGCAGACTTAATTTTGACCAGGCGGCGGAGTGGCGGAATATGTACCCAAACAGAACTTTCATAAGGTCATCGGACTCGCACATGCTGGACGGAATGTCCCGTGCCAACTGTACAAAGATGACTCTTGAAGAACCGACGTTTGAAGAGATAAGAAAAGCGATAAGGGGCGAGGACGGCCGCCGTATCTCGTGGCCCTGGGGCTAATAAAATAATGGCAAAAAAAGAAATGAACAGATATAAGTGCTCAGAGTGCGGCTTCTTGAGCCTCACCATGGTGGGGCGTTGTCCGAAATGCGGTCAGTGGGGGACAATGGAAGAAGAAGCTCCCATAGCAATGACCAAACAGGGTGCGCCTGTCGTGTCAAAAACCGCATATCCCATAAGCGGTCTTGAAGTCGAAGAGCAATTGCGTATACCGTCGGGCATAGAAGAGCTTGACAGAGTGCTTGGCGGGGGTTGGGTTTTGGGCGGAGTGACCCTTTTGGGAGGGGAACCTGGCGTCGGAAAATCCACCCTGCTGCTGCAGGTATGTGCCGAGATGGCGAGAGCAGGCAAGAGAGTCCTGTACATATCGGGCGAGGAATCGTCGGGTCAGCTCGCGCTTCGCGGGCGCAGGCTCGGTCTCATGGTGGACGGGCTGGACTTGCTTTGCGAAAGCGACCTTCCCGCGTCTCTCCAAGCGGCCGAGAATTATGAATTTATGGTAATAGACAGCGTTCAGGCCTTCCGTGCCGACAGTGAAAGCGGATGGGCGGGCTCTCCGAACCAAGTAAAGGGTGTTGCCGCGATGGCTGTTGAGACAGCAAAAAGGTGCGGCATACCGACGGTTTTGGTAGGTCACATAACAAAGCAGGGGCAGATAGCGGGGCCTAAGCTCTTAGAGCATCTTGTGGACGTTGTGCTCCTGTTCTCGGGCGAACAAAACTCTCCGAACAGATTGCTGCGTGCCGAAAAAAACAGATACGGAAGCACGGAAGAGCTGGGCATATTTGAAATGTCCGACAAGGGGCTCTCGGCAGTCACAGACCCGAGCCGACTCTATTGGAACGGTACGGATCTCGGAAACTCAGGAGTTGCTATTTCGATGGCTCTGGAAGGCTCCCGTGCGTTGGCGGCAGAGATTCAGGCTCTCTCCTGTACGACCCCATTCCCCTATCCGAGACGTACTGCGCGCGGCGTAGAAACAAACAGGCTGCAGCTCTTGCTTGCCGTGCTCGAACGGAGATGCGGCACGGCTTCACGCACAAGCGATGTGTACCTGAACGTTGCGGGCGGACTGAACTTGAGGGACCCTGCGGCGGATTTGGCTGTCTGCGCGTCTCTTGCTTCCGCTCTCACGGATATTGCTCTGCCATCGGACGTATGCTTCATAGGTGAAGTCGGGCTTGCCGGGGAGGTTCGTCCTGCGGCGCGCACCCTTATGCGTCTCAAAGAAGCCTCAAGGCTTGGTTTTAAGCGCGCCGTTATAAGCCGCAGGACGCCGAAGGACAAATATCCCATAGAGGTACTGCGCATATCCACAGTGAGAGAAGTTTTGGATATGTTCTTAAAGTAGCGTTTCCCGCCGAGATAATAGTTAGGCCTTTGTCACTTCGATAAAACACTCCGCGTATGCGGCGCCCCCTCCGGGCGCCGTGCATGCTTTTGTAAGCTCGTTGATTTTCTCCGTTCCCTGTTCTGTCACAGCGACAGCGGCCGCGATGTCATAGTCAAAGCGCGCTTTCATTGTTACAGTCCCGTATTCCGACGATACTTGCACCAAATCTCCGCCGCTGATGCCTCTCTTTGCGGCGAAAGCGGGAGAAATAGAAATATAGGGCACACTCGGTACATTCGGTGCGTCGAAACTCTGTCCGTTTATGTAAGAATTTGTATGAACCGACACAAGTCTAAGCCTCTCTTCCGATTCCGCATCGCAAGGTGCAGTCTCCGAAGGAAGCAGGGCTTTTGACTCGCTCATGCACCAGTATATCGGTTCGTCCCATTTGTAAATATTTCTTCCAACCGGCGAAAGCCTGCTCTCCGACAGCATCAGCGTATCAAGCTTACGGGACAGTTCCGAAATATCTGTCTTGAGTCCGAGTTCGCGCGCAAGCCCGTTATAAATTTCAATATCGGACTTGGCATTTCCGGCAGGCGCAACGACTCTTTCGCTCCTGACAAGGTAGCTGTGCCAATAGGAGCCTACCCAGTCGTGATCTTCTTCAAGGAAAGTTGTCACAGGCAGCACCAAGTCGCATTCCTTTGCGCTCTCCGTCATAAATATCTCGGAACAGATTTTAAAAGGAATGTCCTTCATCGCCTTGCGTATCGATGCGCTGCCGGGGTTTTGCTGAACGGGGTTTGCGTTCGTGATGTGGAGAGCTCGAATCGGCGGAGAAGCCTCAGATGCGCAGTTTCCCCAATTGCCCATGGGAAATTTTCTGATGTTATCGCAATCCGTCATAAGCTCCGAGGGGAAAAGCGCCTGTTCGTCCTTACTGAAACTGAGCCCCGCGCATGGATCATCAAATCCGCCGCACAAAACCGAGAGGGCGAATATCCACTTAAACTGTATATCTCCGTGCATGTACCTCTGAGCGCCGTAAGCAGGGATGTGTGTTACCGGCCGATTGTTTATGAGCCATTCGTACAGTTTTTCCGCATCACCGTTTGAAACGCCGGATAAAGAGAGAAGCTTTTCGCAGTCAAGCGCCGAAATACAAGATACAAAATCATCGGCGTTTAAGACCCTTTCACGCCAATTTTGCGAACAACCGCGCCGCTCCGTTATTTTGCTGCAAAGCCACGCGGCCAAAGCCCAGTCTGTTCCGGGCGTGATTCTTGTAAAAAGGTCGGAATGTTTTGCCGTCACGCTGCGGCGGACATCAACGTACGCCAACGAGCCGCCTTTGCTCCTTATGCCGGCAATCTGACGAACCATCTGCGGCTGGGTGCAGTAAACATTCTTGCCCCAGAGCAAAATTCCTTTTGAATGAGACATAAGTTCGGGAGTTATATATGGCACACCGAAGCCGCATGAGGACTCCTTCAATCCGAAAGAGCCTATGCTTGAACAGAGCGACCCCTTTGTGGAAGTGTAGCCGCCCAGCTCGGCAAAGATATTCTTGATAAGAGGTTTGCTGAAATACATAGATCCGGCTCCGGTGACGTACATGAGGGACAAGGGGCCGTAATTTTCCGCGGCTTGAGAGACATTATCCGCCCAGAGCTTCCACGCTGTGTCCCACGGAATAACCTTCCAGCCCGCACCGTCACGCAGCAAAGGTTCCGTTATTCGTCTCGGATCGAAAACCCTCTCTCTGAAACGAAGTCCCTTTGCGCAGATAAATGATGTCCAAGGATTATCCCTGTTTGCCTCAATTTCAACAGAACCGTTTCTGAACCTTGCCCTCATGGAACAAGTGCAGGGACAATCATAGGGACATGCTGTTACCTTCCAATCTGAATCCATTTAAACACCCCCTTGTCGATTCTACCACAGAGCGTTCAATACCCAAATTACGAAAACTACGCAGGTATACATACTTATTCTTGTGTTTTTTGCGTAAGATTAAAGTTTCACAAGATGTTACTATAACTCTCGGTGAAAGGCGATGTTAGAAGCACCTGCAAAAGGGGGCCTTTGCATGAACGAAAGAAACTACAAAGGTATCGTTTCAGTAAGAAAGATTTTTGACGACGGACGAACCATGATAGTTCCCTGTACCTTTACCGTTCTCAGCCACGAGGATATTGAAGAGATTGTGAGGCTTCAGCATGAAGTAGCCTCCGGACTCTCTCCCGAAATCTTTGTGAGGACGGAAGAATCCGAAATATCCAAGTTTTTGGGTGACGAGGGAATAACGATAGGGGTAGCTTATGAAGGACGCCTTATCTGCGCAAGAACCGTAAAAACGGCCAAACAATGGGTAGACAAATCCATATCGGAACTTGGCTATTTCCCCACAAACGACAAGAAAATGGCAATAACTGACTTTTGCATAGTAGACCCCGAGTTCAGGGGCAATAACATGCAGTTCCTCACACAGTACTACGCGGAATGTATTCTCACCCAAACACACGACACCATCGTCACCACCGTATCACCGAAAAACAGTTGGAGCCTTACGAACGTACTTGCCTGCGGATACTGCATTGTAGGTATAAAAGACGCTTACGGCGGATACCTGCGCTATGTCCTCGAAAAGGAATTTCACCCGGACTACTGCATAAAAGCCAACGAACATGTCTCGATACGCTACAAGGATATGAAAAAACAAAAAGAAGCAATAGAGGAAGGCATGATAGGCTACAAGATAGTGCAGCACCCGAGAGGAAGAGAAGTTCTGTTCGCATTTACGGAAGAGACGGAATAACAAAAAAGCGGCAGCCCGAGTGAAATAGACTCGCAGGGACTGCCGCTTTTGCTATATCTTTTCGATTTTAACCTGTATGGACTTCAGCGCGGGGAATCCCGAGATTGGGTCGTTTACGTCGTCGTATGTCACCAGGTTTACGTTTTCATTGGCGAAACCGTGAGTGTGCTGCGCCATTCCGCGATGAATTTCTTTCTCTTCCATAATAAGAACGTTTGTCTCAAAACTTCCTATCCTGGAGGAAACTTTTATTCTGTCCCCGTCCTTGAGCCCCATATCTTTTGCATCGTCCGGGTGCATCTCCAAGAATCCTCTGGGTTCGGCTTTAAAAAGCTGCGGAATGTTTCTGTACCTTCCGTGGAAGTACTTCTGTTTGCGCGCTCCTGTGGATAAGAAGAAGGGATACTCGGCGTCGGGGTGAGCCATGTGGTACGGCGCGTGGTACTTCGGCACTCCGTCTATACCATCAATATGCTTGCCGTCGAAGTATGAGCTGAAAAGCTCAAGTTTGCCGCTTGGCGTATCGAACAGTTTTTCTTCACCCGCTTCTGCCTTCAGCTTGTGCTTTTCGTATGGATTTGCGTCAAATACAAAACCGCCCGGCGCGGTGTGAAGGTCCTCTGTCGTATACCCTGTGGGTTCGAGCAGCCACTCGTTAAGTTCGTGGTCGTTTTTCCACGGGAAATATTCAGAAGCTCCCATGCGGTCGGCGAGTCCCTTGTAAAACTCATACTCTGTCTGAAGCCCGTTGTCCACATACTTGCCGGTGATGAAGCCTGCACGGAGAACTCCGTTGAAGAACATTTCCTCTCTTTCAAGGTACGATGCCGCCGGTATTATGTAGTCTGCGTATTTTGTCGTTTCCGTCATAAAGAGATCCTTCACCACAAGAAGCTCAAGCTTTGAGAAGGCCTCCTCAACTTTTGATGAATTCGCGTTCGTCATAATGGGGTTTGCCGCTGACATCACTAAGCCCTTAAACGGATATGGTTTGCCGCTTATTATTTGATCCATGAGCATCCCTGTATGGCACTCCTGACGCATGTCGTAGAGCACGGGGAATTTTTTTGCGCCTATGGGGTCGAGCTCTGTCAAAGGCAGCTCCTTGTACAGGTCAAGGTCTCTTAAACCGAACCCTACGGGAATCCTCATTCCGCCCTTTCTGTCCGTTGCACCGGCAAGCGCGTCTATCATCGTGACAGTACGTATATTATTAACTCCGTTTACGTGGTGCTCAAGACCGCAGCCCGCCCAGCTTGCTATCTTCGGCCTTGCCTCCGCGATGGAGTCGACAATCTCCTTCTGTGTCGCTGTCGACACTCCTGTTATTGCTTCCACTTTTTCTGGGGTGAACTCCTTTGCGTACTCCGCAACCTTCTCAAAGCCTGTTGTGTACTTTTCTATAAACTCGTGGTCTATCTCGTCTCTGCGAATCATCTCGCTGATAATTCCCCATGCAAGGGCTCCGTCCGTGCCGGGGCGTATTTGGACGTAAATATCAGCCTGCCTTGCTATTTCCGTGTAGCGTGAATCCACCACCATGAGCTTAGCGCCCTTCTCGCGTCCCTCGTTTATAGCCTGCATCCAGTGCGAGTGAGAAATAGGCGCGTTTGTTCCCCAGTTGATAATGAGGTTCGCGCTCGGATAGTCAGCCATGGGCCAGCATCCGTACACCGAATAGAATGCTATGTGGCGTGAGGCGTAGCACTGAGTGTCGTTTGAGAAATAGTTTGGGGTTCCAATCGCATGGGCTAACCTGCGTGCGAGATGCTCCTGCTGCGCAAAGTCAATGCCCTCGCCCTTCCAGATTCCTATGGAGTTATTTCCATACTTCTTTTGAATCTCTTTCAGCTTTACGGCTATTTCGTCCATAGCCTGCTCCAGGTCTATCTCCTCAAAATCGCCGTCTTTATTCTTTTTAAGAGCCTTGTACAGTCTGTCGGGGTGATTCAGCCATGTCACGGCGGAACTGCCCTTGATGCATATTCTTCCCTTGCTCAGGAGGTGATCAGGATTCCCCTCTATCTCGACGACTTTGTTATCCTTTATATGGGCGTTTATTCCGCAGAGTGTGCCGCACATACGGCATGTTGTGCCAAATACCTTTTCGTCAGCCATATCAGTTCTCCTCGCGTTCTTTGCAGCTATGTTTCATCTGTTTTGCCAACTGAAGGTCAACCCTTCTTCTGGCGCGTTTTGTGTAATCTTCTATCTCCTCAAACTTGAGCGCGCCGGCAATGCAGTGACCGACACACTTGGGCTTTCCGTTGCACAGATTGCACTTTGCGCTTACCTGCTTTTCATGGTCAAAGTGGATGTTGCCGTACGGGCAGGCGAGTATGCACATCTTGCAGCCCGCGCACTTTTCCTGCTGAATGATAACGGCATTCGTCTCAGGATCCCTTGTTATGGCGCCGGAGGGGCATACTGCCATGCACCACGCTTCTTCGCAGTGGAGGCATGTCATGGGAATAACGCTGTGTTCCTCTATATAGTGGTTGACTCTTATCATAGATGCCACACGTTCACATGTTTCTTTTGATTTGGCGAAGGCGCAGGCAAGCTCGCAGTTACGGCAGCCGACGCATTTTGTTGTGTCCATAGTAATTACTTTCATCACAAGACCTCCCGGTGTTACTTTTCAAAGAAACGCATACTTAAAAAAGCATCAAGCTTTGCGGGCGGACATTTTACCGCTAAGTGCTTCCTTATTATCGGACGGAGCTTTCCGAAAAGGCTGACTGCCTCGGGTGTGCCCACCAAACATATACCGGTGATAAGTCCGTTTTTGTAGCAAAGCTTGCAGTAGCCCTTTCCGGCCTCGGCCTCATACACGTAGGAATCGTCTATATCCGCATCATTAAACTTGCCCATGGATGCCACCGTTACATGAAACATCTGAGTTACATTCATGTTCAGACTTCCGCTGTACTGTATGTTCTGACCAGCCATATTGGCTCCCGCGATATTGCCCATCTCCACAGCGGTAGGCCAAAGCGCATGGGTAACGTGTTCGTCTCCGTATGCGGATGGTCCCGCGGCAGCATCTCCGGCCGCATAGACGTTCGGCACATTCGTCCTCATATAAGCGTCTACCGGAATTGTTCTGCCTGTCTCTATTCCGCTGCCTTCCAAAAAGCCGATATTCGCCCCTACTCCGGCTCCTACTATGATAAAATCTGCGCTCACAATGCCCTTGTCCTTCAACGCTATGCTAAAAGAGCCGTCCTCATTTTTTGATATATTTTCCGTGATTGTGGACGTATATACTTTTACATCGGATTTCTCCATCTGTTCCTTCATTATGGCGCTGCCCATCTCGTCCAGCACCAAAGGCATCAGCCTGTCCGCAATTTCGACAAGCGTAACTTCAAGCCCCAAAGACCTGGCCGACCATGCGGCCTGCAAAGAGACAAATCCGGAGCCGATGATCAGCACGCTCTTTTTTGAAGCACACTCTGTTTTTAACGCATCGAGATCCTTCCTTGTCCACATGTGATATATACCGGACTGGTTTATGCCCGGCACTGGCGGGTTCAGAGCTTTCGAGCCGCTTGCTATCAGGAGAGTGTCGTAATCCAGAGTTTTGCCGCTCTCGAGTTCTACCCTGTTTTCCGAAGAGGAAATTTTGGTAACGGTATCTTCCTCGTAGACAACTCCAAGCTCTTTGAATTTTGCGGAATCCCATAAAAATAATTTATCGTATGATAATTTTCCGCGAAGCACGTATGGGATCAGAACTCTTGAATATGGTTCTCCGCCTTCTTTGGATATCAGTGTGATTGGGCTTTCTTTATCATATTTTCTAAAGCTTCTCACGGCTGCAAGACCTGCGGCCCCGTTGCCGATAATGACGGCTTTCAAAAGCATCTCTCCTTTGCTGAATATAATATTTGAAAAAATTTATAAAACCCGCTCTCCGCTCTTATAAACGTGCAGGAGATTGTTCTTCAACGCCCGTATGTCCGACAGAGGATTCTTGCCGAGAATAAGGAAGTCTGCGTGCTTGCCGCGTTCTATAGTTCCGTAATCTTCTATTATTCCCATCATCACGGCGGGAGACTTTGTAGAGGCGACTATCGCTTCCATATTCGTCATGCCGTAAAGCGACATGTGTTCAAGCTCATCCGCGGTCCTGTCATGCCCTACCCAAGGTACGCCTGCATCCGTTCCCATCGCTATCTTTACTCCTCCGGAGTGGCACAGCCTGAATGTTTCAGCCACGGCCTGAGACTCTCTTTCCACTTCTGCTCTGTCATATTCCTTGTAGTACGCGGCAAGAGTGGGGACGAGCCATGTTCCCCTATGTGCCATCTCGTCTATCAGCGGCATAACTTCGGGAGCGGAAGTGTCTTTAAACTGTCCGTGCTCAATCGTGTCCACTCCGTTCATAACCGCGTTGTACACGCCTGTCATGCCGCAGCAGTGAGCCGCCACCATTTTGCCCATCTTATGAGCCTCGTCCGTCGCCGCACGTATCTCTTCCGGCAGCATATACACGGTATCGGGAACTATCGTGTGGTTAACGCCCATCTTCGGTCTGCCGTACCCGGCCGTTACCATAATTTTTATAAGGTCGGCTCCGTCCCGTATCTGCTCCCTTACGCCCTTCATAAACTCGTGAGCACCGTCGCACTGAATACTGAAATCTCTGCCGTGACCGCAGGAAATTGTGAGAGGGTGGTGAGCGCACATCATGTTGGGACCCTGCACCTTTCCGCTCTCTACGTAACCTCGGAAATGTATATCGAGATCCATGTAGCCTCCGAGGTCCCGCACATACGTGACTCCGGAGCGCAGCAGCTTCCTGAGATTGTCCGCAACCTCAATGGACAACTGTGACAGCGGCTCCTGCTGATAGGCAATTCTGTCCCATGTATACGGCTCCATAAAAACATGTACGTGGCTGTTTATCATGCCTGGCATAATAGTTTTCCCTGTGCAGTCTACGATCTCCATACTATCATCGCAAACAGAAAAATCTTGCGCCGTTCCCACTGCGGTTATGACATTACCCTCTATAAGAAAAGCGCTGTTTTCAACGGCTTTCCCGCCGTTCCCGTCAATAAGCGTATGATTTATAAACAATTTCTTTGACATGTAAGTATCCTCCATCATAGGGGCTACTGCTTGGGCAAAATTTTCTATAAAAACCTCTGTTCGTACTGCATATTAGTGCACACAAGTGCGGAAGCTGTGTAACTGCTTTCAGTCTAGTAATTGGGCACGAAAAAATCAGTGTTGGCATTCACAAAAAAAAAATAACTTTTATGTGAATCAGCACATCTCATAGGTATAGTATACTTAATTGCGTATTTTGAAATTTAATTTTTTTATATTTTTTTGATCAGATCTGTATAGATAAGTCCATACATGATGCTTGCTGCCTGTATGTCAAACCAATCCATAGGATTTTCAAAATCATAACCCAGAAGCTCTTCCGTTTTTCTGATCCTTTGGTAGAGGGTGTTGGCATGAATGTTGAGTTTGCCGGAAACATAGCGTATCGATTTATTGAAGCGCGAATAGTAAAAAAGAGTTGCGATCAGCTCTGTCCCGCGATTTTTGTCGTACTCGATTATCGGCCCCAGAATATCCTCAAGGTATGTCTCCACGTCGTCTCTGTTATGCGTCAAAAGGAGACGGAGAACTCCTATGTCTATATAATTTACGCAGCGCCGGTGTATAAAATATTTCTTCATAATAACGAGGCACTGCTCTGCTTCCCAGTAGCACTTGCGAACATTGTATATCGTATCGTAAATGCGGCTGCCGCTTATCGTAATATCCTTTTCCTGTTCTGTTATCTCACGCATTATCTTATTCACGATGTTATCGTACCGCTTGTTGGTGCAATCGCTCTTTTTGCAGGACACAATAATGCAGATGTCGTTATGTTCCGGTACGATGATACAGCTCATCTGCTTCTTGTCCAAAATAGACTCAATGCAGTAAACAAGGCAGGCGCACTCCTGCTTATCGCTGTAGACCATATGGTTTTCGACATCGGGAACCGCGACCATAAGCACAAAAAACTTGTTGCTGCCGGAGAGTCCGAGTGCGTTTGCCTTTGCCAAAAGAGAATCATCGTTTTTGCCGGAGAGTATACCCGATAGCACCTCGCTTTTTAAGTTCTGGTTTTTCTCATGAACAGCGGCTTTTTTTATCCAGACAAAGGAGAGGTAAAAGGAAAGGCATTCCAGGACGGTTCTGTCCTTTGGGTTCAGATCCGCCGAGGGAATCCACGCAACAAGAAATCCTCTCATAATGCCGCCGAAATGTATCGGGATAAGGCAGAAAAATTCATTGCCCTGCGGAAGAGTCTGCCAGTCCTTTTTGTGTATCAGTCCATGCAGTTGTATGAGGTCGAGAATGTTGCCGGGCAGAGTGTGAGAAATTGCATTTTCCGTGCAGTGAAGGCGTTCGAGAAACATGTTGTAAAGAGCTATCGGAAATGTAACATGCTTTGCCGCCAGCTCTATCATCTCATCAAATTCTTTTCCTCTGAGAAACAGCGCGCTCATAGAAGCCGAAAGCACCCCGGCCAGCACAGTCTGATCGGAATCCCTTTTCAGGACATTCTTCAAAAGCGAAATTTCCTCGTGCATAAAGGCATTTTCGTTTTGCATCCTCTCAAGTTTTTTGCGCAGCGCCAGAGATTTGGCAATCGTTGTAAAAAACGCCAGGTGAGGTGATGAAAACATATTCTGCGGAGAGAACTCTATCGCCGCCAACACCCCTATGGGCGAAGAATCCGATACTATCGGCACAACGACGGAGGAGGTCGGCATGAGGGGTCTTGAATTTTCATCGGAGTGAATCAAATCCATAAAATTTATGATGTCTTTAAAAAACATCTGCATCTGGTGAGATTCAGTTATAAGTTTGCCGGAAGCGGAGGAAAAAACTCTGCCGCACACACCATCGGCGGGGGAAAGAGACTTTGTGCCCCTTATATCGCGTTCCAATCCCCATGTGCGCTCTATTTTCAACGCGCAATCCTTGTCATCGTACATGTATATAAGGATTGCGTTTGTTTGGGGAACCTCTTTAATTATGCAATCAAACAGACTTTGGTAAAAATTGGGGCCGTCAAAGTCACTGAGAAGCGAATCAGCATGTTCTATAAAATTTCCGGCAGTTCTCTTCATATTCGCAAATACCATATCCATGCAAAATCGCCCCGTTTTCTGTAGTCACTGCCAAAATTAGTGCTGATATAGATATGGACACACTTCTTAGGCAGTTTATGTGTATTTGCACACATTGTTGCTTAAAGATACTATATTATATCATTTGAGCGAAAACTGTAGTAGCGGTCAAATAGACTTCAGTTTATCAATTAACAGAACAGAGAGGTGTGTTGTAATGTCAGACAAGTTAGGTAATGAAGCTAAGGCTCCCGGGTTTGGCGTATCGCTTTTGGTGTTGGCGATCATTGTCGGTATCTTGATGTTAGGCATCTTGGTTTTGAAAGTTGACTTACATATACTGCTGATACTGGGTTTGTTCTCCACCGTCCTTATCGGAATGCAGCAGGGAATGTCTTTTGAAAGTCTGTTCTCCGCCATGTCTTCCGGCGTTGTCCGCGGTCTCTCCGCCATGTTTATTTTTATACTGATAGGCGTCTTAATCGGTGCGTGGATTTCAGCCGGAACAGTTCCGGCTCTTATGTACTACGGTCTTAAGCTGATATCTCCCGCAATTTTTCTTCCTATGGCTTTTATACTTTGCAGCCTTACATCCCTTTGCACGGGAACCTCATGGGGCACAGCCGGCACGATGGGCATTGCCATGATGGGTATGGGCATGGGGCTCGGAATGCCCGCTCCTTGGGTTGCCGGAGCTGTTGTTTCCGGAGCTGTTTTCGGCGACAAAATGTCCCCCATCTCGGATACAACGGTTCTTGCTTCCGTCACGTCGGGAGCCAATCTCTATGACCATATCAAGTCAATGCTCTATACCACAATACCGGCTTTTGTAATAGCGCTGGTTCTTTATTCAATTTTGGGCGCCCAATATGCCAGCGGTTCAGTTGAAAGCACGGACGTCAGCACGATAATGGCTACGCTCGAAAAAACGTTCAACCTCAATCCGATAGTTATGCTGCCCTTCTTTGTCCTTCTCGGGCTCAGCCTCATGAAAGTTCCCGCCGTTCCCGCAATGTTCTTCGGAGCGCTTGCCGGAACCGTAATCGGAATGGCTTTTCAGGGAATGTCGTTCGCAGAGGCTCTTAGCGCGATGAACTACGGCTATGGAAAGAGCAGCGGTATCGCGCTTGTCGATAAAATATTGATGCGCGGCGGAATCCAGAGCATGATGTGGACCTTCTCGCTATCCTTCATAGCCTTGAGCTTGGGCGGAGTTCTTGATGAAGCAGGATTCCTGAAATCACTTGTCGGCGGCTTGGTACAGAGAATAGAGAATGTGGGAGTCCTCGTGTTCACCGTTATCGCAACATGCACAATATCCACTGCGGCAATGGCCGAAGTGTATCTTGGCATAATATTGAACGGTACTGTTTACAAAAAGAGCTTCGAAGAAAAAGGGCTGAAACCTTCCATGTTGAGCCGCCTTACGGAAGAGGGTTCAACATGTATGGGCTCCATGATACCCTGGACAACTATGGGGGCTTTCATATCAGGTACGCTCGGTGTTCCGACATCTCAGTACATGGCTTTTGCCTTCCTAAACTACCTAACCCCGCTTATCTCAATAGTATTCGCGTTCTGCGGAATGGCTATTTTCTGGGAAGGTGTCCCCAACAAACTGTTCTCAGGTAAAACCCGTCCTGCCGCAAAAAATTAAGCAATCAAGATTTAAGGCCGCCGTTTACCGCAGCGGCGGCCTTTTTACATGGTACTTTTGCCGCATTATCCTATGGGCGGACGCAAAGAAGGAGCTTGATACTTATGGAGTACAAAGATGAACTTTTTATAGACGGACTCATAATAGGAAGGACATCAAAGAGTCCTTTGAAGTGTGCGGATAGTGAGTATCCCGAGAGCATCTTTGTCATTAGTGAGCAAGAACTTGCCTCCGTTGCAAAAAACAGGGAGAAAGACCCCAAATGGGGAGATTGCTGGAGAAAACGCCGCTACTCTGCACTTGAAGACCACGGAATAATAACCAAGTACCGTTATGCGGCTGAGGGGCTTGATCTGAGGATGGTGCTCGAAAGAGCCGGATTTACGGAAGAAGAGATAAACGGAGAAATACAATTTGCCGCAAACCACTTCAAAGTTATAGTATCCGACCCTGCCGATAACCGTTTTTTCTGCGACGGTACGGGCAACAGCGCGGACGCGCCCGCTCTGCTTGCGTTCGAAAGTTCGCTTATAACGGAAGACGGCGAAATTCTGCCCGGTAAAAAATCCTCTCCGTACCCGCGTCTAATGTTCGGACAGCAGACGAAAGACGAAATCAACAAATGCTCCTTTGTCAGCTCTCTTCGTAAAATACAGCCCGCCGCGCAAAAAGCGGCCATAAAAATATACAAAGAAAACAGGCTGTGGTGCGAGCCGACCATGCCTGATCTTATGATGCTGAAACAGAACGAGGCTCAGATCTATGCGAATGGGCAGAAGCTGCGCTGCCTTGGAATCGACATTGCACTGCTGATGAGCAAATATGAAATAGGGCATAGCTCGACGTGTAAAATTTGCGATTCAAACGGAAACTTTGTAAATATAGAAAATGCACATAACGGAGAATATCTCCTTGCTTGGCATACATATTGCGGACAAAGCTCCGCAAAATCAGATACAGACGGACTATGCCTCTGCTCTGATAAAATATTCATGGAAAATATCACAACTCTGGAATTTACCTCCGAAAATATCGGCAGCAAGAGCTTGCCGGAAAAAAGACCGGCAAACCGCATGGAAGACTGTGACGGAACATCATTCTACTGCTGCGTGGAGCACAACGGTGAACTCCTTTACTACTACTTCGGATATGACGAGATAAAAAATCACTATCCTATCCACGAAGCGGACTTCTCGTACGACGACCACACAGTTGGTAAAATTGTGCGCTGCCGAGGCGTCCTGATGTCGGATATAACAGACAGCCTTCGCGGAAAAAACGGAGAGCGCCTTAACCTTCCTGACAGCTATCGGATGCAGTACATGGAAGAGGACGCATACCACACAGACATACCCACGTACATAGATAAAATGTCCGATGTCAGAGGGTTATGCCGTCCCATGCTGGCATTTGAAAAGAAAGATTCATACTTGGTTCCCGATAGATACCACATCAATGATGAGGTTTACATGAGCTTGGATACCGCTTTTATCTATCGGTCTGCTGTATCCGCCAACGAAGCCGCCGTAAAATCCGTAATGGGTGTCGTAATAAGAGCCAAAGCACAAAAAATAGCTCCGGAAGGCTACATGCTCCGCGCCTATTCAAACAAAAACGGCGAACCTATATTAGAAAAAAAGGTTAAGGGAGTACTTACCGGCATGTGCTCATGTATAAAAGCTCCCAAACTCGCAAGGTACAGAATACTCTCGCCCGACGCGGTTTCGGTGGTGGTGTCACAGGATAAAACAGTATCTTTCACCTACGAGGAACTGCCCTTTATAACTATCAGACATAAAGGTTCAGCCAAAGAAGTGTATCTGAGCGAACATAAAAAACAGAAAAAAACAATTCCGGAGTCATTGGAATATGTCCGCAGCCTTGTAAAATCCGGCGGCGCGTGTATGCTTACCGACAGTGATATCACAATAGAGACTCCGCGCAGGAATCTATACATAGACACGAGGGAAATTACGGACAGCACAAGACCATTTGGTTATGACAACCTTCTGCTTCACAGATATGACGGAGTTTTTGTGGAGGATCTGCAAGAATCGGCCGGTATTGCGGGCTCGGTGTCTGCCATATATGACAGCGACGGGCGCAGCATCTCCCTGCCCGAGGAAATATCGGACTGCTTTCTCGCTTATCGCCACACAAGGAGCAAAGGCGTTCCTCACAACACCTCACTCTTAAAAAGAGTAGCCGTGGAATACGAGCGCCCAAAGCTGATAAGCTTCCGAGACGGAAGTGTTCTGGCGGAGGAAATTGCCGAAATAGAAATAGATTAGGAGAGTCCATGCCGAATGAGGCGCATATCAAAATTTATAAGCCTGTCTGTATCTTAGAAATAATAGTAAAATATTTTCGCCCGTATTAGTGAAGGATAATGCCCGAACCGTTTTATATTGGTTCGGGCATTTTATTTTGAGCGCTGTTATCTGTTGGTATCAGGATTCTTTTTTTGTCCCCAATTTCCTTATAATGGAAGAAAGAAGCATTGCCGCGGGGGAAAAGTTTCTGATGAGCCTGGAGCCTACCGCCGTCAGTGCCACTCCGCCTGCAAGCGCGGCGGCTATGGTCGGAATCGGCCTTTTTCTGACAATGTTCTGCGGGTCGGCCGCCTGCATTGCCGCTCTGAATTTTGCTTTTGCGTCTCTCAGTGCGATATCTTCTTTATTCAACTGAGACGCCTCCGCTCTTTTCGTTTTTCTGCGGAGTTTGTGCGTGGAATGAGACGTGTCCCTTTGATATCATGGCCAAACCGACCACGGCCATCACAAAGGCTATAAGCAGAGCTGACAACGGTCTTCCGATGCAGGAGCTAAGCCACATATACAGGGCGGCGGCAGCGGCTATTGCGCCGAAGAACACGAACGAAGCGCCGAAGAAGATAAGGAGAAAGCACTCCATGCCGATAACGACATTCTTCCTCATGACACGCCCTTCAGCTTCCACGAGCTCAAAAAAGCTGATAACGACATTAGCCAATGTTTCCACCTGCGACACCCCTTTTTATTAAATTTTTACTATTCGTCCGAGTACTTCTTGCTGCAGTAGTTGAGAACGGTTCCTATGACAATGCCGGCTCCGAAAGCCACAGCCACTGAGAGGAACGGATTATCCGTAACCTTATTCTCTACTTTAGCCACCGCCGCCTTGCTCGGAGCCTCGTACTTTTCGATAAGAGGCTTCATTGCGTTGATGACGTACTCGGAACCGTCGTCTATCGCGCTCTTTACCTTTGTAAAATCGATGAGCGGCTTGGTCTGTGCGCATTCCTGCTGCGCTTCGAGAGCTTCTCTGAGGGCTTCCACCTGTGCTTCAAGTTCCGCAATTCTTTCTTCGCTGTTGATGTCTGTCATAGTCCTTCCTCCTCCATTTATTTGCAATATTTTATCAGGTTCTGTGATGCCATTTTATCACGATTGCGCAGAGATTTGCGCTATATTTCTTCGTAAAATAAAATGTTTATACTATTCATTTTGCTCTGAAAAAATTGCCTAAAGCAAGCGGATTTTTGATATTATGTTTTTCGAATTTAAAAGATAACAAATTTTTTGCAAACAACACATTTAACGGAAATTTTGCTTTGGTGCGGGGGTATCTGTTAATGTAAATATTGGGTATAATAGTAAAATGCCGTGGTATTTTTGCGGTGCAAGCTGCCGCTCTCCATTTACGACCAAAGGATGATGAAAATGAAAATATTCGCCATAAACCCGGGGACTACAAGCACAAAAGCGGCCCTGTACGAGGATCGCACCGAGCTTTGGAGTGAATCTGTTTTCTACTCACACAGTGAGCTTATGAAGTACAAAGAACCGCTTGACGAAGAAGATATGCGGTATGAGAATATCCTTCAAATTCTGGACTCACACGGAGTCTCTCTGTCCGACATAGATGCGTATGCGGCAAGGGGCGGGCTGCTTCATCCGCTCACAAGCGGCGCATGGGTTGTCAACGATGCGATGATAGAAGATCTTCGCTCCGGAATTTACGGAATTCACGCAAGCAGCTTAGGCGCAATTATTCTGATAAGACTTGCGCGTGCCGCAGGGGGAAAACCCGCGTATATAGTGGACCCCGTGTGCGTTGATGAAATGTCTGAGGTTGCGCATATCAGCGGTATACCGGACATGCCGAGAAAATCTATCTTCCATGCGCTGAACCAGAGAGCCGTGGGCTACAGAGTCGCCGAATCCATGGGCAAGAAACTGAGCGACTGCAAATTTATAATAGTGCACATGGGAGGCGGCATTACGATAGGGGCTCACTACAAAGGGCGCGTTGTAGACGTAAACGATGCGCTCGGAGCTTACGGTCCGATGACGCCGGACCGCGCCGGAACAGTTCACGCAATGGATATAGTAAAAAGATGTTTTTCCGGAAAGTACACTGAAGCGGAAATGAGAAAAATGATAATAGGTCATGCCGGTCTTGCCGCTCACTTGGGTACTAACAACTTTAAAGAAATAGCAGACAGGGCAATGTCGGGAGAAAAAAAAGCTGCTCTCGTATCCGAGGCAATGGCATATCAAATATCATGCGAAATAGGCAGCCGCGCCGTAGCCATGCGCGGAGAGACGGAAGCTATAATTCTGACGGGCGGAATGGCTCACAGCAGTTATCTGTGCGGGATGATAGAGAAGAATGTGTCATGGATAGCTCCTGTCATAAGAATGCCGGGAGAAGATGAGATGCAGGCTCTTTGCGACGGGACGTACAGAGTCATGTCGGGAGAGGAAGAGGCAAAAATTTATGTGCGGTGATAACAGCTCAATCGGTGCAAACACAAAAATAGCTGCGGAACGTGAATGGAAGCATGTCATAGCGGTGACAGGGGCTCTCGGTTCGGGAAAGACCGAATTCACAATGAGCCTTGCCAAGGCGCTTGCATCTGCCGGCGGCAAAGTCGTCCTTGCCGACATGGACATAATAAATCCCTACTTCTGTCTCAGGACAATGGTTCAGCAGCTTGAACGCGGCAACATGTCCATACTGAACCCGCCCGGCGGAATGAAGTGGGGAGACCTCAGCTACATAAACCCCGTCATAAGGACAAAAATATACGACAGCTCCGTCAGAATGGTACTGGACATAGGGGGAGACTCTCAGGGCGCGCTTGCTCTGAAACAGTTTGAACCCGAAATAAAAGAGGCCGGCTATGACCTTGTATTTGTGATAAATCCATATCGCACCCATACCAGAACATTGGGGGAGCTCTCCGCAATGAGAAGCAAACTCGAAGAAATAGCGGGGCTTGAGGTCACCTCTGTCGTGGCAAATCCTCACTTTATGGACAAAACCACGCCCGCGGAATGTGCTGACGGTATAATTAAGGTACAATCCTTTGCGGAGGAGATGGGGCTTCCCATGCTCTTCGGCGTAGCGGAACACTCACTGTTCAAAGACACAAGAGCATTACTCGATCGGTCAATAAAACTCTGGCGGTTGGAACGTGAAATTCTCCTTCCGTGGGAGTCCTCCGATACAAGTATTTGACACAAATACATGACTTATAGAGAAAGGGGTGTTTCATTTGCCAAAAGGTAGAGTAGAAATTCTGGAACAGTACTGCAAAAGCTGTTCCCTTTGCGTCGAAGCCTGTCCTAAAAAGGTTCTTGCCATATCGGATGTAATCAACCAGAAGGGGTATCGCCCCGTAAAAGCGGCCGCTCCTGAAGCGTGTATCGGATGCGGAATGTGCGCGATGCGCTGTCCCGATGCCGTAATAAGAGTATTTCGCGAAGACTAGCCATAAGGAGGTGGAGTGAGCAATGGAAAGAGTATTGATGAAGGGTACGGAAGCGATTGCCGAGGCTGCCATACAGGCCGGCTGCAAATATTTCTACGGCTATCCGATCACCCCGCAGAGTGAGATTCCCGAATATATGTCAAAAAGACTCTTTGAAGTCGGCGGAGTTTATCTGCAAGCGGAGAGCGAAGTGGCCGCGTCGAATATGATATTGGGCGGAGGCGCCACGGGCGAGCGCATAATGACAAGCTCGTCAAGCCCCGGAGTATCCCTCATGGCAGAAGCCGCAAGCTACATGGCAGGTCAGGAGACCCCCGTCGTAATAGTAAACGTCATGCGCGCCGGCCCCGGACTCGGCGGCATACTTCCCTCACAGGGGGACTACAACCAGGCCGCCCACGGAATGGCTCACGGCGACTTCAAAGTAATCGTCTTTGCCCCTGGTTCCGTTCAGGAAGCTGTTGACATGGTGCAGAGCGCGTTTGACTTGGCACAGATATACCGCAACCCTGTAATGGTAATATGCGACGGAGTCATCGGCCAGATAATGGAAGCCGTCGAGATACCCGCAGGACACGGCAAAAACCTATCAAACCCGGTTGAATGGGCGTGCGGCTACAAAAAAGAGCGCGGCAAAAGAATAATCCTGCGCAGCCTTATTCTTGACCCTGAAGCCCTCGAGCGTCACAACAAAAAGCTTGAGGCAAAATGGAAAGTAATATGCGAGAAAGAGACTCGCTGCGAGAAATACATGACCGATGACGCCGAACTTGTAATATCCGCATTCGGTACGGTAGGAAGAATAGCTCGCTCCGTCGTTCAAAATCTTCGCGCCGAAGGTCTGAAAGTCGGACTTATCCGTCCGCTTCTCGTAAGCCCGTTCCCCGACAAAGACTTTGAAACCCTGATTCCGACGTGCAAACACATACTTGACACGGAAATGAACTGGGGACAGATGCTCGCAGACGTTAAAAACGCCGTTCAGCACAAAATACCTGTGAGCTTCTACGGACGCACCGGCGGAATATGCCCGAGTGTCAGCGAGATAGAGAACGAGTGCCGCAAAATACTTGCGGAACTCAAGTAGCGGAGGTACGGTCATGAGCGAAAAAATCATATACGAAAGACCCAAAAGCTGGGTGGACGGAGTACACACGCACTACTGCCCGGGCTGTACTCACGGAATCGTACACAGAATGGTGTGCGAAACCCTGAACGAACTTGACATACAGGACATAACAACAGGCATCGCACCTGTCGGCTGTGCCGCCATGATGTATGAGTACATCGATACGGACTTTATAGAGGCTCCCCACGGACGCGCCCCTGCGGTGGCGACCGGATTCAAACGCATACGCACTGACAGACTCATATTTACCTATCAGGGTGACGGCGACCTTGCTTCCATAGGCGCTGCGGAAATAGTACACGCGGCAAACCGTTCCGAAAACATAACGGTAATATTCATAAACAACGCGATATACGGAATGACAGGCGGACAGATGGCCCCTACGACACTCATCGGACAAAAAACGACAACCTCGCAGGACGGCCGCGACCCGGCAAGAGCCGGATACCCGATGAGAATGTGCGAAATGCTTGCCACACTTGAGGCTCCCGGTTACATAGAGAGAGTCTCCGCGGCAAAACCGGCGCACCTTCCCGCTCTGAAAAGAGCCATCAAAAAAGCATTTCAGAATCAGGTGGACAAAAAGGGATTCTCCTTCGTCGAAGTCCTCTCCACCTGTCCCACAAACTGGGGAATGAGACCGACACAGGCGTGCGACTGGCTTGTGGAAAACATGATCCCCTATTATCCCCTTGGCGTGTACAAGGATTTTAAGTAGGGGGAATGAAAAATGGCTGATTTTACAAGGACGCTTTTCTGCGCCGGATTCGGCGGACAGGGTGTAATGGTATTGGGGCAGCTTGTGGCCTACGCAGGCATCAAAGAGGGGCGTTTTGCCGCATGGCTTCCTTCCTACGGTCCCGAAATGCGCGGCGGTACGGCAAACTGCGGTGTCACGGTGAGCGATACTGAAATAAGCTCCCCGTTCGTAGTAAAAGCCGATGTGGCTGTTGCCATGAACCAGCCTTCGCTTGACAAGTATGAAAGCATAGTCAAGCCGGGAGGCATACTCATATACAACGAGAACATGGCGTCATACACGCCGACAAGGACGGACATAAAAGTTATTCCCGTCCCCGCGACGGAGCTTGCGGAGAGCGTCGGAAACGAAAGAGCTCTGAACGTAGTTCTTCTCGGAACGATAGTGGCTGTTTCCGACTTTATTTCGGACGACACGGCAAAAGCCATAATAGCGGAAAAGCTCGGAGCAAGAAAACCACAGTTTTTGGAAAGCAACCTCAAAGCCTACGCGCTCGGCCGCGAAGTCGGGCTCGCAGCTCTCTAAAACCAAAGACAAATCCGAACACGAAACAGCAATGCGGAAAGCCTATCCTTGGGCTTTCCGCATTTTTAGATATGCTGACCACCATTAGGTTTTGTGCTTACCTATTGGTCAATATGCTGTCATTTATAGGAAGCCGGGCTGACGTGTGGTCTGTATAAAAATAGATTATTTATTTTGTAAAGTGTTTGCAAAAACCGTTGCTGATTTTGCGGCAGCCATGATTTTATCTCCACATAATCTCCACATTTGCGTCATAAAATTGACACAGGGCGATGTTAATCTATGTTCAGCAACGAGGGAGGACGCCTCCCAATAAAAAATACGGAGGTACAAAAGATGAAAAAGATTTTGGGTGCGATGGTGGTTGTTCTTGTTCTTGCCGGAGCGGCGTTTGCCTATCCCTGCGATGCCGGTATGGGACGCAGACACGGAGGAATGGGGCCAGGGAACGGAGCTGTGAATACTCCTGAGTCGAGAGCCAAGATGACAGAGATGAGAAACTTGCACGAGGAACTGCGCGTAGAGCTTAGAAAGCCATCTTTTGATAACGGAAAGGTGACGCTTCTGCACGGAAAGATTCTTGATTTAAGGGCGCAGATATCAGATATGAGATTTAAGGAGCGCCTTGCAAATCCCGTAAACGGCAGAAGAGGCGATGTTATGGCAGCGGATTTTACTCCCGAGATGAGGGCTAAAGCGAGTGAAGCAGCTAAACTGCGCAGAGATTTGAGGGCGGAGTTTGCAAAGGATGCACCGAATAAAATAGCCGCGCAGGGTATGCACGACAAGGTGCAGAAGCTGGAGCGCGAGATATCGGAAGCAAGGTTTGCGTTAATGCTCAAGAATCCCGATAAGTATAAAGATTGCCCGATGTTTGACGGTGACGGGCATCGCGGCCCTGGGTGCGGCTGCCGCTATTTTGATTAGAGCGCCGCACATATAAAATGAGAGCTGCGGGCCATGTTTATTCATGTCCCGCATTTACAGCCTTATTGACGTGGCGCGTATCGCGAACGTAAGTTTAGAATGTATTCGGCGGCGAATATTTCGAAAATGGCGGTGAAGTGTATGAGGATTCTGATTGTAGAGGATGAGAGCGCGATTGCTGATGTTGAGCGCGCATATATGGAGCGTGAGGGGTATTTTGCCGATGTCGCATCCGACGGGCTGAAGGCGCTGGAGCTTTTTCGCTCCATCTCTTATGACCTTGTGCTTTTGGACCTTATGCTTCCCGGCATGCAGGGCGGCGATGTTTGCCGCGAGATAAGAAAGTATTCTTCCGTCCCCATCATAATGGTTACGGCAAAGAGCGGCGAAGAGGATGTTGTCTTGGGTCTTGACGCAGGGGCCGATGACTATATTGTGAAGCCGTTCAGTCCGCGCGTTTTGATGGCGCGAATAAGAGCCAACACCAGACACTCCGAGAAGAAGCAAGAGCCTGTTCCCGCATCGCTTCTGCGCATCGGAGATTCTGTCGTTATAGATGTGAATAATTTTACGGTGAAGAAAGACGGCGAGGATATTCCCATCACAAGAAACGAATTTATGATTTTGTCCAAGATGGCGTCAAGACCGGATAAGACATGGAGCAGAGACGACCTTATTACTTACGCTCTGGGAGCCGAGTATGATGGTTTTGAGCGTTCGATAGACAGCTACATAAAAAATATTAGAAAAAAACTTGCGGACGAAGCTCATGAGAACGGATATATAAAGACTGTTCACGGCTTCGGCTACAGAATTTCGGAGCAATAGCCATGAAGAGGTCTTTGCGCACGCAGATGCTTATACAGTATGCAGCGCTTGTCATTATCTGTATGCTTATCATTCCTGCCGTCATTTCGAGACTTCTTGACTGGCAGTTTCGTAATTTTGCCGAAGCTCGTCTTGACGATGACCGTCAGGAAGTTGTGCTTCTTTTGCAGGGGTTGTATGAGAGAACCAATTCATGGGATGCTGTTCGTGCAGGAGCCTCCCTCTCTGATGCTATGCGCTGGCCTGTTATAGGCATTACCGTTTATGACTCAGACGGCGCTGTCGTAAGGGGTCTGAGCCGAGGAATGAAGATGCGCGGCGGGGCAAAAGGGCCTCACTCAATGAAGCACATGATGGCGGATGTCAGGTGCAGAATGGTTGATGAGCCTATTGTTGTGGATGGTGTTAATGTCGGGAAGGTTTCGTTTACTTGCCTGCCTTTCAACGACAGCCGCGAGGGGGAGTTTTTGCGTCAATTTAACAGGCATCTTTATATTGCAGTTGCCTTTATGCTGGTTCTGTCTGCTCTTGTCGCGTTTTTTATGGCGGACAGGATAAGCCGCCCCGTTCTGAACGCGGCGAAACGCGCTCATTTGATAAGCGGGGGTAAGTACAGGATAGACGATTCAATGAGTTCCGATATTACGGAAATTCAAACTCTGATAGAGAGTATGAACAGGCTGGGAGTTGCGCTTGAGACGCAGGAGGAACTTAGGAAGCGTCTTATGAGCGATATCGCGCATGAATTGAGAAACCCCGTAACAATCATTAAGTCTCACCTTGAAGCATTTGAGGACGGAGTATGGGAACCTACACCGGAGCGCATAAGGCTCACAGTCGGTGAAATTGACAGACTTTCCAAGCTTATATCAGAGGTTGGTTCTCTGTATTCCATAGAGGGAACGGAGAACAGCATTTCTCTCGCTTCCGTGAATATGTCAGAGGAGATGGCGCGCCTTGCGCTCTCTTTTGACCCGATGTTTGCTAATAAATCAGTGGTTCTGGAAAAAGAGATAGAGCATGGAATCGAGGCAGTCGCCGATATTGCGAAGATGAGACAGGCTGCGGCAAACCTTCTTTCAAACGCGCTGCGCTATACGGATAGCGGCGGACACGTGCTTTTCTCGCTTAAATCATGTTCAGGGTCGCTTGAGATTTTGGTGCGCGACAATGGAATCGGTATTGCAAAGTCGGATTTGCCCAATATTTTCGAGCGTTTCTACAGAGCGGATAAATCCCGTGCCAGGGCAAGCGGCGGTATGGGGATAGGTCTTGCCATAGCAAAGGCCATAGTGGAAGCTCACGGAGGAAACATAAGGGTCGAGAGCTCTGAGGGAGAGGGAAGCGCCTTCACGATGACGATACCATTGGAGCACAATATATAGTTTTTGCATTTTTGGAGGTGTTTGATTTGAAATTACGCGCTATAACCGCCGGACTTCTGTTTTGCCTGATTGCCGTGCTCCAGGTTTGGGCTTCCGAGCCTTTGACGTTGGAGAAGTGTATTATAACCGCACTGGAGAACCACCCTGACCTTAAAGCGGCAGAGGCGCGGATTGATTCAAAGAGAGCCGCCGTGGGAGAGGCGGAGTCATCAGGCAGGCCGCAAGTGAGCGCGGGAACAGCTTACACCAGAAGCGCGGGAAGCGAAACAGACGGTTCGTCCGGCAGATACGGAGTTTCCGCGGCTCTTGACCAGTCTGTGTATGACTGGGGCAAGCGCGGTTTGAAGGTCAAGGGGGCGGAGCTTAATGCGGAAGCCGTTTCCATGGATTATCGGCAGACAAGGGATGCCGTTATATCGTCGGTAAAATCCGCTTATTATGGTTTGAACAGATCCGTTCGTGAGTATGAGGTTGCAAAAACTCGTTATGAGAACTATCAGAAACGGCTTGTGTGGGCAAAGTCATATTATGAAGTGGGGACGAAAGCCAAGATAGAAGTGACTAAAGCCCAGGCTGACCTTGCAAGTTCCAAACTGCTTCTGGTGCGCGCAGATTCATCTGCGGCTCAGTACCGTGCTGAACTGGCTTCCGCAATGGGAGACCCGTTACTTAAGATAGCAAACGCGGCAGACGCTATAGGTTATGAGGCGTGGGCTATTTCAGCAGATGAAGCATTAAAAAGGGCTGAGCTGAACCGTCCCGAGCTTGCCGCGAAGTCTAAGCGCGTTGAGTATGCCAAAGCTGCTCTTGCTCTTGCGAAGAAGGGGCTGACCCCCGACCTTACCGCTTCCGCGGGGTATAACTTCTATGGCGCTGCGCCGTTTGACGATAATGAGTGGAGCGCAAAACTGTCGCTGAAAATCCCCCTCTATGACGGCGGGCTTACGAAGAGTAAAACGGAAGGGGCCGAAGCGGATTTGAGAACAGCATCCGCAGAGTTCATGAGTCTGTCAAATTCGGTAAAGCTCGAGGTGCGTAAGGCGTGGGAGGCTCTGCGCGAGGCTTATGAAGCTCTTGCATCCTCACAGGAGGCGGAGCGTCAGCAGAAAGAGACTCTCGGCCTTGCCGAAGGGCGATACAAGGCGGGAGTCGGCAGCAGTTTGGAGATATCGGATGCAATCGAGAGCTATGCAGCGGCTCAGACAAATACCGTGCAGGCCTTATATCAGTGCAAAAGTGCGAGACTTGCCCTTGAAAAGGCGATGGGGGGACTTGAGTAATGGATGTAAAAAAATTTGTGAGCCTAAAGACGGTTCTCTTTTTTGTTTTCATTGCCGTTGTGTCAGCGGGAGCATGGTATTTTATGAGCGGTGAAAAGTCTGTGATGGAGTACAGAACGGCTGCGGCAAGGAGAGCCGACCTGCGCTCTCTGATACAGGCGACAGGCACGTTGAGCGCAGTCGAGACCGTTGACGTCGGAACTCAGATATCAGGTACTATAAAAGGTATATATATAGACTACAACAGTGTTGTCAAAAAAGGTCAGTTGATTGCCGAGATAGATTCCGCGACTCAGGCGGCGGATGTCGCTCAGGCAGAAGCAAACTTAAATTCCGCAAAGGCCGATTTAATGAATAGCAGCGCTGTTTTGATGAACGCAGAAAAAAAGCTGGCAAGAACCCGCGAGCTTGCAAAGCGTGACTTGATTGCCAAAGCCGACGTTGATTCCGACGAGAGTTCGTGGCTTTCGGCAAAGGCGCAGGTGGAGGCTTCTCGTGCTAAGGTGAGTCAGTACAGAGCGTCGCTTTCCAAATCGAAAATCAACTACAGCTATACGAAAATATATTCTCCCGTTGACGGAGTCGTCGTGGCAAAGAATGTCGAGATGGGGCAGACTGTCGCGGCAAGCTATCAGACTCCGAGCATTGCCGAGATAGCAAGAGATCTCAAACAGATGCAGGTTGAGGTCAATGTGGACGAGGCTGATATCGGGGGCGTTAAGGATGGGCAGAGGGCTTTTTTCACAGTTGACACTCATCCGTCCAAACAGTTTGAAGGCGTTGTGACCCAGGTGCGCCTTTCTCCCACAACATCAAACAATGTCGTCACCTATACCGTAATAGTAAAGGTCTCCAATGACGAGAACATGCTCATGCCCGGTATGACGGCAAACGTCTCTCTCATAATGGACGAACGTTCCGATGTCGTTGTCGTGCCGAACAGCGCGTTTCGTTTCAAGCCCGTCAACCCGAATGAAAAAACTGCCGATATGGGACCTCCCGGGCACGGAAAACAGAACGTTGCGGCTGTGACGGCTCCCGCGGTGTACACCCTTGACGCGAAAAATCAGCCAGTAAAGGCGGAGGTCAAAAAGGGGATAACAGACGGCGAGAATACCGAGATATTGTCGGGTATCAATGAGGGCGATAAAGTTATCACTGGAATAGTCGTTCCCAAAGAGGCAAAATAGATGGCGCTGGTTGAGCTTAGGAATATCAGAAAGAGCTTTACCCTCGGCAGAGAAGAGGTTGAAATTCTCCACGGAGTGAATTTGTCTGTCGAGAGGGGAGAATTTGTCGCCATGATGGGGCCTTCCGGTTCGGGAAAGTCCACCACGATGAATATTCTGGGCTGTCTTGACAGACCGACATCGGGAACGTATCTGCTTGACGGGCGCGATGTGGGCGGACTTGAAAACGATGAGCTTGCCTCGATAAGGAACAGCATGATAGGGTTTGTATTCCAAGGCTTCAACCTTCTCCAAAAGACGGACGCGATGGAAAATGTCGAGCTTCCGCTGCTTTACTCGGGTGTGCCAAAGAGAGAGCGGCACGAGCGCGCAATGGCGGCTCTTTCGGAGATGGGCCTTGCCGACAGGGTTCACCATGAGCCGACGCAGCTCTCGGGCGGTCAGCAGCAGCGCGTAGCTATAGCAAGAGGTATTGTGAACAGGGCGCCCATACTTATGGCAGATGAGCCCACGGGAAATCTGGATTCCAAGACGAGCGACGAAATTATGTCCCTTTTTGCGAAGCTTAACAGGGAGGACGGAATAACCATAATTCTTGTTACTCACGAGCCTGACGTAGCCGCCTACGCAAAGAGAATCCTGCACTTTAAAGACGGAATGATAATGAGCGATGAGCTCAACGTAAGGAGGGCAGAAGCATGATCTCCTCGCAGGAAATTATGAGAACGGCCGTTCGTGCGCTGCGCCGCAATAAGACACGCTCCATGCTGACCGCCCTCGGTATTATTATCGGAGTCGCGGCTGTAATAGCTGCTTTTGCCGTAGGCGCGGGAGCCAACAAGAGCATAGATGAGCAGATAGCGTCGTTCGGGAGCAACTTCATAATGGTGTTCCCGGACAGAGCCGCAATGTCAGCGAGCGGCACACAAAGATACCTCACTTATGATGACGCGAAGGCGATAGAACGGGAGGTTTCCGGCATAGACGCAGTCGCTCCCATGATAAACACATCGGTCACTCTGATATACGGCAACACAAACTGGAGCACGTCCGTTACGGGGAGCACGGAGCAATTCTCATACGTGCAGGATTGGTCGGTAGAGAGCGGGCGCGATATTACGGACAGCGATGTGCGGCAGGGAACAAAGGTTGCCGTAGTAGGAAGCACAATATCGGAGAAGATGTTTATGGGGGAGAATCCTATCGGCAAATCCATCAGAATTAACAAAATACCGTTTACCATAGTCGGTGTTTTCGCGTCAAAGGGACAGTCTCAGATGGGAAGCGACCAAGATGACTTTGTGCTTGTGCCGCTGACTGCCGCGCAGAAACGTCTGGTTCGCTGGAATACTCCGGGACGCATAGGCAACATATATATCAAAGGCGTATCTATGAGCGCGCTGAATTACATTCAGAATGAGACGGAAGTGCTGCTTCGCGAGCGTCACAGGATAAAGGCGGGAGAGGCTGATGACTTTGCCGTAAGGAACGTGACTCAGATGCTTGAGGCGCGCAGAAAGACGACCACGATAATGTCTATGCTTCTGGGTTCCATAGCCTTTATCTCGCTCGTCGTCGGCGGTATAGGAATAATGAATATTATGCTTGTTTCCGTAACGGAACGTACAAGGGAGATAGGAATAAGAATGGCGGTGGGAGCCAAGTCCATAGATATAAGGGCTCAGTTCCTTATAGAGGCAATGGTGCTCTCCATGATAGGAGGCACTCTCGGCATAATGCTGGGAGTTGCGGCCGGATACGCGCTCGCCTCTTTCACATCGGCGCCGCCGATATTTACTATCTCGTCCATACTGCTTGCCTTCATCTTCTCCGCGCTTGTGGGAGTCGGTTTCGGCTACTACCCCGCATGGAAAGCGTCTTTGCTGAACCCCATTGACGCGCTGAAGTATGAATAAAAGCTGACATTCTTTTGTGCCTCGATAACAGCAGAAAATTTTTTAAGAAAAAAAGTCCCCTTTTGGCTGCTTTGAGCAGTTTGAACAAAAGGGGACTTTTTATGTCTTAAAAGAAATTTATGCAATCGGTTGAACGTTTGCTATAGCAAATAAATTTTGTGCTCTTTGCCCCCTTGACTAATATGAGCTTCCCGCTATAATACTCTACAACTTTTGAACAAGTGATAAAAGTTTAAAATAAACAAAACTAAGTTTTAGGTTTATTTATCTGTCGGAGAAGAAGTAAATTTAAACTTTTATTGAAGTCTTTATTTTGCAAAGGAGAATTACAGAGTATGAAAAGCCATGTTTATTTGACCTTAGCGGACGGTACTGTTTGGAGCGGAACGGGTGAACTCGCAGAGCCTGCGGAGGGTGAAGTAGTCTTTACCACGGCTTCATGCGGCTATCCTCAGACTCTTACCGACCCATCTTACTGCGGACAGATAGTCGTATTCGCTTTTCCGCCTATAGGCGTCTACGGAGTTGACGAAGAGAAGCTTGAAGGGCGGCGTTCATGGCTTAAAGGGGCGTTGGTGGGTAAACTTGACGAAACTTTGAACGGAAGGTTCGACAGTTTGAGCTCATGGATGTCTAAGGGCGGAGTTCCTCTGATTGAGGGGATGGACACTAGAGCCCTTGTCTTGAAGATAAGAGAGCGCGGTTCAATTATGGGACGTCTTGATTATAAACCTGCGCCCCCGTCGATTACGGAGCTCCCGCACGATATGGTCACAACGGTGTCCGTGAAGGAGACTGAGTTTATAGGAGACGGAGAGATAACGGTAGGGCTTATCGATTACGGCGTTAAGGAGAATATCGTGCGCAGTTTTCTATCACGCGGCTGCAGAGTGATACGATTTCCGAATACGGCGAGCGCGAAGGATATTCTTTCATGCGGCATAGACGGTCTGTTATTGAGCAACGGCCCCGGCGATCCTTCCGTTCTGAATTATGAGAGCGAAGTCGTGTCGGAGCTTTTGGGCTCAGTGCCTATCCTCGGCGTCTGCTTGGGTAATCAGCTTCTTGCTAGAGCCTGCGGAGCTTCCACAAAAAAGCTTGACTTCGGCCACAGAGGCGCAAACCAGCCTGTCATAAATCTGAAAACAGGACTCGGACTTCAAACAAGTCAGAACCACCAGTATGCCGTCGATGAAGCAACACTTGCCGGTACAGGGCTTGAGGTTGTTTTCCGCCACTTGGGAGACGGTACGGTGGAGGGGCTCATGCACAGGGATTATGATGCCATGAGCGTGCAGTTTCACCCGGAAGCATCTCCCGGCCCCGAGGACGCATCCTATATTTTTGACGATTTTGTCTCTCACATCAAGGGAATAAAGGAGGCTTAAGCCATGAAGGATACTACGATTAAAAAAGTTTTGGTGCTTGGCTCGGGCCCCATAAAGATAGGGCAGGCCGCGGAGTTTGATTATGCGGGAACTCAGGCCTGCCGCGCGCTCAAAGAAGAAGGCTGCACCGTCATACTGCTGAACAGCAACCCCGCTACGATACAGACCGATGATTCCGTTGCCGATATAGTCTGTATTCGTCCCCTTACTTCCGATGTCGTCCGCAGTATCTTGAAGGAATACAGGCCCGACGGCGTCGTCGCCACTCTCGGCGGACAGACAGGGCTTAATCTCTGCATGGAGTGCGATAAGCTCGGTATATGGAAGGAGTATAACTGCCATGTCTTGGGAACGCAGCCTGCTGCCATAGAACGCGCCGAGGGGCGCGAGCCCTTCCGCAGAGCCATGATAGAAGCTCATCAGCCGATAATATCGAGCATGGGCATATCATCGGTAGCCGAAGCGCAGGAGTTTCTGCTGCACAATAAACTGCCGCTAATACTTCGTCCCGATTTTACCCTCGGAGGTTCCGGCAATTCCGTTGTGCGCCGTGTCGAGGATTTTGTGGTTCAGGTTGAGGACGCTCTCACGGCGTCTCCGGTGGGGCGTTCCCTGATAGAGCGCTACCTTGAGGGCTGGCATGAGTTTGAAGTCGAGGTTATACGCGACGGCGCGGGAAATTCTCTTGCCGTGTGCAGCATGGAAAATATAGACCCGATGGGAGTTCACACAGGCGACTCTATAGTTGTCTCTCCCGTGCTGACCCTCACGGACAGAGAGTGGCAGATGCTGAGAAGCGCCGCTCTCAAAATAGTGGGTGTTCTCGATATACGCGGAGCTTGCAATGTGCAGTTTGCACTCTCTCCCGACGGTTCGGAATACAACGTAATTGAAGTTAATCCTCGTGCAAGCCGTTCCAGTGCGCTTGCGAGCAAGGCCACAGGCTATCCTATAGCAAGAATGGCGGCGAAAATTGCTCTCGGCATGAATCTTACGGAAATGGCAAACCCCGTTACGGGCGCGGGCAGCGCTCTTTCGGAACCGGCGCTTGATTATGTGGCTGTGAAGGTTCCTTCTTGGCCGTTCGATACATTCCCCCAGGCTGACGATTCGCTCGGCCCAAGGATGAAAGCGACGGGAGAAGTTCTCGCACTGGGAACAAATTTCTCTCAGGCTCTTGTTAAGGCCTGCCGCTCTCTTGAGAGAGGGCGCACTCTTCCGTACAGACGGATGAGGGGCTTGGAGAATAAAGAGCTGTGGCGTCAGGTGAACGCCCCGACGAATCTCCGCCTCGAGGCTATAACGGAGCTGCTCAGAAGGGGAGCCGTCACCGTAGACGAGATGTCGCGCCGTACTCACATCAGAGAGTATTTTATAGAACAGCTTAATTCCATACAGCTTGCGGAAAAGTATCTGGAGGAAGACGGAGCCCTAACGGAAAATGTTGTGTCCGCCAGAATGCACGGATTTACGGTAAGCCGCATAGCCGATTCCTGCGGCGTGGAAAAAGCGCGCATAGAAGAGATTCTTGCCGCTGAAGGCTGTACCGTCGGTTATCGTGAAGTGGACGGCTGCGCCGGCGAGTTTCCGTCAGGCTCCGGCTACTATTACGGCACGTACGGAGTGGGCAGCGACGAGTGGGAGAATGCTTCGGGCGGCATCGCCGTTCTGGGCTCCGGGCCTATCAGAATCGCACAGGGAGTGGAGTTTGATTACTGCTGTGTGAAGGCTGTAGAAGCGCTGCGCCGCCGCGGTATCAGAGCTATCATGGTGAATGTGAACCCCGAAACCGTCAGCACGGATCACGATATATCCGATGCGCTGTATTTGGAGCCGCTTACTCTCGACGACACAATGGACGTATTGAAACGGGAAAGTGCAAGGGGAGTTTTTGCCTGCTTCGGAGGGCAGACCTCTTTGCGTTCGGGGCTGGATCTCGCGGAGGCCGGAGTCAGACTTTTCGGCCCGAGCGCCGATGTGATAGACGCTGCGGAGGACAGAGGAAGGTTTTCCAGGCTGCTTTGCGAGCTTGGAATATCCGAACCTGAGGGAGTAGATGTTTCTTCCGTAGATGAAGCGATACGCCTTGCGGGCCGCATCGGCTATCCTCTGATGGTTCGCCCCAGCTTTGTCATAGGCGGAGTCGCAATGAAGGCGGTTTACAGGGAAGAGGATCTTGTTTCCGTGCTCGATGAAGCGTTTGCTGTAATGCCGGGGCAGAAGGTGATGGTGGACCGTTTTCTACAGGGACGGGAGTTTGAGTGCGATGCGCTGTGCGACGGTGAAGATGTCTTGATTCCCGGCATATTTGAGCATATAGACCCGGCGGGAATACATTCGGGAGACTCTATGGCGGTATTTCCCAGTTTTCAGCTGACACCGGAGCAGCAGAACGAGGTTTTGAAAGTTGTGCGCAAAATATCAAAGGAGCTTGATATACACGGGCTTCTCAATATTCAGTTTGTCCTTCGCGACAACGTATTCTGGATAATAGAGGCAAACCCGAGAGCAAGCCGCACAGTGCCTATCGCAAGTAAAATTTCAAAAATACCTATGGTGGACATAGCTGTAGGACTCGCTCTCGGAGAGAGTCTTGCCGATATGGGTTACGGAACGGGCATACTTCCCAATAGCGGAATGTGGGGTGTGAAGGTTCCCGTATTCTCCAACGACAAGCTCCCCGGCATAGACCCGAAACTGGGCCCCAGAATGATGTCCACGGGGGAGAGCCTCGGAATGGCGGAAAATCTGGCCGACGCTATAGGCGACGCGCTTGCCGGTGCCGGTTGGAATCCGCCCGCGAAAGGGAATCTTCTGATGAGCGTTGCCGATTCCCATAAATCAGAAATAATGCCGGTTGCCTCGCAGTTTATAGCATTGGGCTGGAAAATATCCGCCACGACAGGAACAGCGGCATGTCTGAGGCAGTGGGGGATGGACGTTGCTCTCGTGCGCCCCGACGAAATAACGGATATGCTCAGAAACGGCGAGTTTGACATGATGCTCAATATTCCGGGCGGAAACGCTCTGCACATAACGGACGGAGCGGAACTCAGGCGCAGCGCCTGTTCCTGCGGCGTGCCCTCTCTGCATTCCATACCGGCGATATGGGCTGTTGCGGGAAGTATCGCAAAAAACAGTCAAATAAAGTAAGCCCCTCTTTCATTTTTTCTAAAAATGCCTTAAAATATACGGGCACATTACAGGAAAAAGTTTTTTTTAATAGGGGAACGGAGGAGTATAAATGCTAAGTAATAAATTGTTGGATGATATAGGCAGACAAATTCTGAGAATACTTCAGGAAGACGGAAGAATATCCTTTAATGAACTGGGCAGAAGAGTGGGGCTTTCTTCTCCTGCGGTCGCGGAAAGGGTGCGCCGTATGGAAGAGGCCGGTATCATTTTAGGTTATCGCGCCGTTGTGAATCAGGCCCGTATAGGTTATCCAATAATGGCGTTTATCAGGCTTTCCATTCCGGTTACGCATATTCCACAGGCAGACGAGCTCGCGAAGAACATTCCGGAAGTTCTCGAGTGCCACCATTTGACGGGAAGTGACGGAGTCATACTGAAGGTTGTTGTGTCGTCCGTGGGTCACTTGGAAGAAGTAATCAGTCAGATGGGAAGCTGCGGTATGACAACCACAGCCATAGTTCTCTCATCTCCCGTGTTGGAGCGTCCGATTGATCCTATCAAACTTGCAGCCTGTGATGGCTTGTCCGCTGAAATATAAAAATCTTCGTCATTTGTTTTGTGTGGTAAAATAATACAGGCTGTAGATTGAGCGGCGGCTATACCGCCGCTCATTATTTGGCGAAGGCAGTTGGAGGTTTTTAAATGGATCATAACAGTAAGCAGGCTAACCTTTTTGAAGTCAATAAAGTTATACCGCTTCCTCTTGAGGATGAAATAAAGCAGAGCTACCTTAATTATGCTATGAGCGTAATTGTAGGCCGAGCTCTGCCTGATGCGCGTGACGGCCTTAAGCCGGTTCAGCGCAGAATCCTGTTCGCGATGCTCGAAATGGGAGTGCGCCACAATCAGGCTTTTAAGAAGTCTGCCCGTATAGTCGGCGAAACGATGGGTAAGTATCACCCTCACGGGGACTCCGCAATATACGAGACAATGGCGCGCATGTCGCAGGATTTCAGTATGAGATATCCGCTTGTGGACGGACAGGGAAACTTCGGCTCCATAGACGGTGACTCTCCCGCTGCAATGCGTTACACGGAGGCAAGACTTCACCTTTTGGGCGAGGAAATGCTTGCAGACATAAATGAAGAGACAGTGGACTGGGGACCGAACTACGACGAATCGCTTGAGGAACCGCTGTCCCTGCCGTCGAGAATTCCGAACCTTCTGGTGAACGGAAGCACGGGTATCGCGGTCGGAATGGCGACAAACATGCCGCCGCACAACTTGGGAGAGGCAATAGATGCTTGCTGCGCCGCTCTCGACAACCCGGATGTGGAGCTTGGCGAGCTTATGACACTCATGCCCGGCCCCGACTTTCCCACAGGGGGCATAATTCTCGGGCGCGAAGGAATAATAGACGCATACAGGACAGGGCGCGGACGCCTTGTGGTGCGCGGGAAAGTGGATATCGAAGATTCGCGTAAGGGGAAGCAGTGCATCATAATCTCAGAAATTCCCTACATGGTAAACAAGACCAATTTCATAGAGACAATTGCCAAGGGCGTGCAGACAGGAATAATAGACGGCATATCAGACCTCCGCGACGAGTCTGACAGACAGGGAATGAGAATAGTCGTAGACTTGCAGCGTGATGCGGACCCCAACCTTGTCCTGCGCCAGCTCTACACAAGAACTCAGCTTCAGAGCACCTTCGGTGTTATCAACCTTGCTATCGTAGACGGAGAGACAAAAGAAATGTCTCTCAAAGATATGTTGTTCGTATTCCTGAATCACAGAAGAACCGTTGTCAGGAGGCGTACGGAATTCCGTCTGCGCAAGGCGGAAGAGAGAGCTCACATACTGGAAGGGCTGCTCCGTGCGCTCGACGTCATAGACAAAGTTATCGAGATAATCAGGGCTTCCGACAATGCTGCATCCGCCAGGAACAACCTTGTCGAAGGGCTTGGCTTCACAGAGATTCAGGCTCAGGCAATACTTGATATGAGACTGCAGAGGCTCACGGGACTTGAGCGCGAGAAGCTTGACAGTGAACTTCGCCAGCTCATTATGGATATAGAGCGTTACAGAAGTATTCTCGGAAGCGCGGCGATACTTGACTCTGTCGTAAAAGACGAGCTGATGGAGATACGCCGCCAGTATCAGGACAAACGCCGCACTGAGATAGAAAATTCTGCGGAAGAGGTTTCCGACGAGGATCTTATCCCCGAAGAGGATATCGTTGTGGCGCTCAGCCGCGATGGTTACATCAGGCGTATGAAGCTGCAGGACTACAGAGTTCAGTCACGCGGCGGCAAGGGTGTGAAGGGTGTGGCTACAAAGTCCGAGGATGAGATTGCTCTTCTGGCTATTACGAACACACACAGAACCCTATACCTCTTCACGAGCAAAGGGCGCGTTTTCGGAGTCAGAGGCTTCTCCCTGCCCGAGCCCAAGACAGGCAAGGGAAAACTAATAGGCACGATAATCACTCTCGAAAAGGAAGAGCGTGTCGTCGCCATAAAGGACAGCCAGCTTGAGGGAGCCAAATACGTATTCTTTGTCACCTGCAACGGAACCGCAAAACGTCTGCCTGTCGAGGAACTTGACGGGCTCACAAGAGCGGGGCGCCGTGTGCTCGGATTGGCCGAAGATGACAATATCTCCCGTGTCCGCGTCACAAGCGGTACGGATGAGCTGCTGCTCACCACGGCAATGGGACAGACTCTCCGTGTATCCGAAGAAGAGTTCCGTCCGCTTGGGAGACAGGCTCAGGGAGTTCGGGGCATTAAGCTCGACGAAGGCGATTCCGTAGTCGGCTGTGATGTCGTGACAGACGGGCGCCAGGTGCTTGTAATAAGCGAGTACGGCATAGGCAAAAGAACTCCGTACGGGGACTTTACACAGCACCACCGCGCGGGTTACGGTGTTCGCGCAATGAAACTGACAGAGAGAACAGGTCTGCTTGTCGGCGCCTGGGGCGTTGCCGACGATGAAGAAATCGTAGTCATAAGCAGCAAAGGACGAATGGTTCGCATACAGACAAAAGAAGTTGCAAGCCTCAGCAGAAGCGCCACAGGCTACACCGTCGTGAGACTCGACGACGGGGACTCCGTCGCGGATGTCAGCATCGTTCGCGGCGACAGTGAGGAGGAATAGCGAAGCATGAAACTTGCCCGCGAAGCTTGGCCGACAATAGGCGGACTTGTACTGATGATATTTGTAGGCTGGTTCGTCTCGCCCTTCATATCTGCCGGACTGCTGATACCTCTCGGAATAGTGGTTTGGTTCTTCCGTGACCCGGAGCGGACGCCGGATTCTCCCGAAGGGTTTCTCAGCCCTGCGGATGGACGCGTGGTGGAGATAGAAGAATCGGAGCACGAATATACAGGCAAGGCAGTGAAAATAGGTATTTTCATGAACGCCTTCAACGTCCACGTCAACAGATTCCCTGCCTCTGCGGTCGTTGGCTACACCAAATACGTTCCGGGCAAAAAATGGTTTGCCATTGCTCCGAAAGCGTCTGAAATCAACGAGCGTTTCTATGTCGGAGCCGAGTGCGAATACGGCAGATTTGTTCTTACTCAGATAGCCGGAATACTTGCGCGCAGGATTGTCTGCAAAGTCAGAGTGGGAGATACTCTGGACAGAGGACAGCGATATGGTATGATAAAATTAGGTTCAAAGGTCGATATATATCTTCCCGCTTCGGTTGCGCCGTCCGTAAAAATAGGCGATAATGTAACAGCAGGTCAAACAGTGATTGGAGTGTTCAACAATGAGAAAGCGTGACAGGCGTGTCAGAAACATACCTATAAGAAAAATTATCCCGAATATGATTACAAGCGGAAGCGTTTTTTGCGGAGTGTCGTCTCTGATAATGACGTACCACGGTCATTTGCTTCCCGCCGCCGCGCTTATCTGTTTTGCAGTGTTCTTTGACGTTATGGACGGGCGTGTAGCTCGCAGTCTGGGCGGAAGCAGCGCTTTCGGCGTCGAGCTCGACAGCCTTGCCGACGCGATAAGCTTCGGGGTTTGCCCCGCTTTTCTCATGTATGTTGCGTATATCGGAATAGATGGCGGAGTGTTTGGTGTTCTTTCTGCTTCGTTCTTTGCCCTCTGCGGAGTCCTTCGCCTTGCCCGTTTTAATGTGGCAAGTTCTCCTGCCGGCGGCCCCTTTCAGGGACTTCCTATTCCTGCCGGCGGCCTTACTCTCGCGTCCTTCGTCATAGCGGGACTTCCTCTCACACCCCTCATCGCAATGACCGCGATGTTCTTTATCGGCGGATTGATGGTCAGCTCTGTGCCATACTGCAACGCAAAGAAACTCAAGAGACAGAATGTGAACAAAGTGAAGCTCTATGCGTCAGTCGGAGTGATAGTGGCATGCTTTGTCCTTCTTCGTGAAAAAGCGTTCCTTGCCGTTGCCCTCATGTACATTGCAAGCGGTCTTGTGAGATTTGACGGAGCCGCGTGGCTTCTTGAAGAGGACGCGGCGGCGGAAGAGAAACACTAGTACAACGGATTTTAACTGAGCCAAAATTCTAAAAGTATAGATTCCCGACTTTGGCCGTTTCAGCCCGAGTCGGGATTTTTTAAGGGAGGCTGCAATATGAGGAAGATTATGACCGGAAACGAGGCCATTGCGCGCGGAGCGTGGGAAGCTGGCGTACACGTGGCGGCGGCATATCCGGGGACTCCGTCCACAGAGATATTGGAAAATATATCAGGGTACAAAGACATCTATTCCGAGTGGGCAACAAACGAAAAAGTGGCCCTTGAGGTTGCCGCGGGAGCAAGTATTGCCGGAGGCAGAGCTCTTGCCGCAATGAAGCATGTCGGGCTGAACGTAGCCGCCGACCCTCTTTTCACACTCGCCTACACCGGTGTAAACGGAGGACTCGTTGTTGTCACGGCTGATGACCCCGGACTTTTCAGCTCGCAAAATGAGCAGGACAATCGCTACTATGCCCTCCATGCAAAGCTCGCTATGGTTGAGCCCTCGGACAGCCAAGAGTGCCTTGATTATGTTAAAGAGGCTTTCGAAATATCCGAAAAATTTGATACCCCTGTTCTCTTCCGCGTAACGACCAGAATATGCCACAGCAAGACTCTAGTTGAGACTGCTGAGAAGGTGAACGCCGACGTCAAAGAGTATGTCAGAACCCCGGCAAAATACATAATGGCGCCGGCCGCCGCAAAAAGACGCAAGTACCAGATGGAAGACAGAATTGCCGCAATGACCGAGTACAGTGAAACCACTTTCCTGAACCGTATCGAAAAAGGTACAGGAAACGTGGGCATCATCGCGAGCGGAATCTCGTACAACCATGCGAAAGAGGTGTTCGGAAACGAGGCCTCATACCTCAAACTGGGCTTTACATGGCCGCTTCCCGAAAAAATGGTGCGTGAGTTCGCGGCGTCAGTGGAAACAGTGTACGTTATAGAAGAAAATGAGCCGTACATCGAGACATTCGTAAAATCCCTCGGCATCTCCTGCATAGGCAGGGACAAACTTCCATGGGTAGATGAGCTCACGCCCGAAATAATCCGCAGAGCTTTCTTCCCTGAAAGCGCGGAACAGGGCGGTTATAAAATAGACGCAGTAGTACCTCCGCGTCCTCCCGTTCTTTGCGCGGGCTGCACTCACAGAGGTTTCTACTACGAGATAGCAAAATACAAGGATATTGTAGTTACAGGAGATATAGGGTGCTACACGCTTGGCATGGTTCCGCCTCTTTCTGCCCTGGATTCCGTAATCTGCATGGGAGCCAGCGTATCTGCGGGAGTGGGCTTCCAGAAAGCGGCTGAAATCGCAAACCGCAAGCAGAAGGTCTTTGCCGTAATAGGCGACTCAACCTTCTTCCACTCAGGCATAACAGGTCTTATCGACGCGGTTGTAAACAAAGCTCCGATCGTAATAAATATTCTCGATAACAGAATAACCGCCATGACGGGACATCAGGAGAACCCCGGCACTGGGCGCACCTTGATGGGAGAACCGACTCATCAGGTGGACCTGCAGGCTCTTTGCACCGCCTGCGGAGTTAAATCGGAAAACATCAGACTGATAGACCCGTACGACCTCACCGAAACCGCCGCTGCCATAAAAGCGGGATATGAGGCCACGGAGCCGTTCGTCATAATAACGACATCGCCTTGCGCTTTGATAAAGGATGTTATGAAGGCGCGTGCCAACATGAAATGCAAAGTTGACGAGACAAAGTGCATCAAATGCAAGCTGTGTCTCAAAGCGGGCTGCCCCGCAGTCAATTTCCGCGAAGGCAGAATTTACATAGACAGAGCAACGTGCAACGGCTGCACCGTCTGTGCTCAGATATGCCCCAAACATGCCATAACAAGGGAGGATCAATAATCATGAACAGCAATGACACAAAGAGCATCCTACTTGTCGGGGTAGGCGGACAGGGGACTATACTCGCGTCAAAAATTCTTTCCGAAGGACTCGCCCGCAAAGGTTATGATGTTAAAATGTCGGAGATACACGGCATGTCTCAGCGCGGCGGCAGTGTCACAACTCATGTGCGCTACGGTACAAGCGTGGCTTCTCCGATTGTTCCTGTAGGCGAGGCGGACGTGCTTGTCGCCTTTGAAAAGGTCGAGGCTGTGCGCTGGCTCAACTATCTTAAAAAAGGCGGAAGCCTTGTTGTAAATGATTTTGAAATATACTCTCTTCCCGTGCTGACGGGAGCGGCGGCATATCCTGACGGAGTCATCGAAAAACTGAAAGCCGAGGTTCCTAAGCTAAAAGTTCTTGATGCCGTGGCTATAGCGGAGGGGCTGGGCAACATTAAAGCTCAGAACGTTGTTCTCTTGGGCGCGCTCGTGAAAGCAATGGGACTTGAAGAGCTTGACTGGGATTCCGTCCTCAAAGAGCTTGTTCCCGCAAAACTTCTTGACCTAAACATAGCGGCATTCAAAGCAGGGCTGGAAGCGTAATTTACCCTCCTAATAAAATTTTTCTTATAAATGCGCATAAAAAACGGCTTTGAGAAAACTCAAAGCCGCTTTTTCATAAGCAGTGTAACTGTAAGCTTGGGTTACCAGGTAAGTTCTGTTTCGGTTACTTCGCCGTCTCCCCAAGTTGTGGTTAGTGTGAATTTGCCTGTTTTTGCTGTGAGTTTCCCGTTGTTCTGCATAAGAAGCTGGTATGTCTTTGTGCCGTTGACAGCTATCTTAACCGTTCCGTTTGTCGCGTTAAGCATTTTGGAGCCCATACGTACTCCAAGAAGCCATCTGCCGTTGTTTGATGCAAGTGTGTCCCAGCCTCTGCCGTCCGTTCCCGTAAGTACCATGGCTGTGATGCTGCCTTTGCCCGTGATCTGCACGTTCAGCGACATATCTTTGGCTCCGCTAGCGCCCTTTTTCTTGTTTTTGCCTACCAGGTCAATGTTGATGGCAGCGGGTTTTTTTGATGTTATTACTACAGCTCTGTCCGCCTTTGTAACTTCCGAGCCCTGAGCTGCTGTTGAGGGTTTGAGTGTGCCTGTCGCTGCTTCCATGAGCTGCCCGTTTGCGAGGACAAGCGTCACTTGATAGGGACCGGATGCTTTTTCATCTTCTTCGTCAAAGCAGAAGAGAAGTTCTGTCGTATCTTTTATCGCAAGCGACACAGTTCCGTCACTTTTATTGCTTCTCTCGCCCTTCATATTCATGACAGCCACGAGCGGGTTTTTATTTCCGGAAATCGTGTCCCATATTTTGCCCGTTTTTGTGTCTTTGACGCGCACTCCGGTTATAGTTCCTGCTGTGTTGATTACCGCAGAGATGAATCTATCGGGGTTCATGTTGGATTCCATTTTTTCGCCGGCTCCGACGAAGTCATATTTTGCAGTTCCTCTGTATTCAACTGCAAAGGTGTCTTTTGCTGCTATTACCTTTCCTTTTACTGCGTCTTTTTCAAACATACGACCGTCCGCAAGGCTGATGAGAATTTTAATTTTTGCGTCTTGTGCGGAGAGTATGCCCGCATTGTCCTGAACGAGCATAGTGTATGACGCCGTTCCCTTGACTGCGAAGGAGACTGTGCCGTCTGTTTTGTTTGTTATGTTGTTTTCTTTGTCGATCAGCGTGATGACCGGAAGTTTGTTTCCTGCGACAGTGTCCCATTCGGCCTTTTGGGAACCTGCTGCCGCCGTTATTTTGACACCCTTGACAACTGCGTCTTTGAAGCTGAGTGTTGTATCAAATCTGAAGTCCTCTTTGCCGTCAGATCCCACTTTTTCGCCTGTTCCCGCGAAGTCATGTTCACTTTTGCCTCTGCTTTCAAAAGAGGTGATGCCGTCTGTAGCCGCTGCATCAGGCTTTTTCTCCGGGGTCGGTGTTGTAGGCTGCTGTGCTGCTGCACTCTGCGCAACTGCTTTTACCGTGGCTTTGCCTGTTACAACTGTTTTGTCGATAAGGGTGACGCTGACTGTGAATGTCGAGTCTTTTGCAATTGCGGAAGCTGCGTCTCCGATGTAGAGAGTGAAATCCGCCGCGATAAGGACGGGAGTCACAGGCATTCTTCCGGAGCTGTTGACTATGCTGCCGCGCGCATCTTTCACGAGGAGAAGCTCTGTCGTACCGGACGGGCTCGTGCTCCAAACCTTGCCCGTTGTCTCGTTCTTTAGGGAAATTTCCTTTATCGCCTGCGCTCCGCTTACTGCAAGTTCAAATGCCGCGTCGGTTTTTCCGTCTGCGTTGCGCGAAGTTCCCGTTCCCATAACGTCCTGTTTCTCTTCCGCATTGAAAGCGAGTCCGTCAACTGTAAGTGTCAAGGATGCCGCCATAGCCGCTGATGCACCGAAAGTCATGAACACGGCCAGGAGCATCGCTGTTAAATATTTTTTCATGCTGTACCCCTCCAAAAGTAAAATAAATATCTAACTTGATAGTTTACCCCAAGATTATATTTTTGTACGGTATTATTTACCGAAAGAGTATAATATCAAGGATAAATCTTCGAGGGGGAATCACGTTGTCTGTTTCAAAGATGCTGAGCTCGCTGTTCCGCAGTAATAAAAAACAGGTTCAAAGCGATGAATGCGTGGAGATGGCCGCGAACATTGATGACATGACGCCGCAGGATATATCCGTGATGATGAAGCTCCTGCTTTCTGCCGGTGCGCTTGACGTTTGGTTTGAAAATATACAGATGAAGAAGAATCGTCCGGCGGTTAAGCTGTGTGTTCTCTCTTCAGCCGAGAAGAGCGGCGAACTGTCGTCTCTCATATTGAAACATACAACATCGCTCGGTGTGCGCATGACAAACGTGAGCCGCTTTGTTCTGCAAAGGAGTATAGAAACGGAAGATACCACGCTTGGGCAGGTTCGCATAAAGAGGGCTTTCGGCTTTGGCGTAGAAAAAAAGTCTTTGGAATTTGACGATATTCTCCGAATAGCCGAGGAACGCGGTATGTCAATATCGGAAGTTCGTTCTATACTGGCGCGTGAAGATATATTTAATGAGGAGGTCGGCTCATGACAATCAGGCTTGACGGCAAAGAGCCATCCCAAAAAATAGTGGAGTGGGTTGCCAAATCTGTTGGGGAAATAAAGGAGAAGTACGGTTGGACACCTACGATGGTGACGGTTCAGGTCGGCGATAATCCTGCTTCGGAGCGTTATGTCAGAAGTCAGGAGAAAGCATGCCGCAGCGCGGGAATAGTGTACAGACTGGAACGTTTTCCTGCGGATATCACAAAAGAGGCTTTTTTGCGAAAACTGACAGCTATAGACAGAGATGACAATGTGGACGGAATTATATTGCAGACTCCGTTTCCGGCGGGTTGGAATCCCGATGAGATTCTGAGCGCGATTCCGGCATCGAAGGATGTAGAGGGAGTTCACCCTGAAAATCTCGGCAGGCTCTATCTGGGCGAGAAGAAAATCCCATTTCCCTGCACGGCATGGGCGGCAATATCTTTGCTTGAGTGGTATGGCAGAAGCTCTTTTGAGTGGAAGAACTGCGCGATAGTGGGGCGCAGCGCAAATGTAGGGCGTGCCGCAGCTCTTCTCATGATGCACAGGCAGGGCACTATAACAGTGTGCCATACGAAGACTTCGTCAGAGCAGCTCAAAGACATATTGGGAAACTCCGATGTTGCGATAGTCGCCGTCGGAAGTGCGGGAATTGTAAAGCCGGAGTATTTGCCGGAACATGCGTGGGTGATAGATATCGGGACCAATATCACCGATGACGGCCGCCTTGTCGGTGATGTAGACCCTTTGACCGACGGGCGTATCGAAGCGTTAAGCCCCGTACCCGGCGGAATAGGGCCGATAACAGTCGCCCTTTTGCTCGCTAATCTTATACTTTGTGCCACAAAGAGGCGTTTAGGTTCTGTGCTTGCTCTCAATGTTCATAAATTAAAAGAAGGCAAAATGTGATGAGAACTTTTCGTCATTACAAGGGCGGTATGTATGAGTATATTTGCGAGGCCCGCCACTCCGAAACCGAGGAGGAAATGGTCGTTTACCGCCCTCTGTATAACGACAGCGGTGTTTGGGTGCGCCCCAAAAAGATGTTTTTTGAAAATGTGATTGTTGACGGAATGAGTGTGCCGAGGTTTGCCGAGACGGAAACGGAGGATTGACCATGGACTGCGAAAAGAACGAGATGTGGCTTGCGGAGCAGATAAAGAAGGGTGAGACTGTTATCTTCAGCGGCGCGGGGTTAAGTACCGAGTCTGGGCTTTTGGATTTCAGGTCGAAAGACGGAATTTGGGCTCATGCGGATCCGGCGGAGCTTGCATCGGTAGGTGTGCTTGAACGCCGTTACGATGATTTTCTGGCGTTCTACAAAGCCCGTCTCTATGTGCCGGACAGTGTTCAGCCGAATGTGGGACACAAAATCGTTGCGAAGCTGGAGTCCATGGGTTTCGTTACGGGAATAATTACTCAGAATGTGGACAGACTTCACCAAAAGGCCGGTTCCGAAAAGGTAGCGGAGCTGCACGGCAGTCTTGAGCCCGTAAAGTGCCATTCCTGTGGGCGTATAGGGAAAACAGACGATTTCCTGAACGGACGCCCCTGTTCGTTCTGCGGCGGACGGCTTCGCCCGAGTGTGGTACTGTTTGGCGAGATGCTGCCGGACGAGGCTCTTGCTCTTGCCGATAGGTGGACGGCAAAGTGCAAAACTTTCATAGTCCTCGGTTCCTCACTGGTTGTATCTCCCGCAAATTATTTTCCGAGGAAAGCCAAGGAGAATGGCGCGAAGCTCATAATAATCAACAGAGAAGAGACACCTCTTGATTATCTGGCGGACCTCGTTATGCACGAAAGCATAGGAAGCTGCCTTACAAAAGTATTTGAGCACATATAAAACGGAGCGCATACCGCGCCCCGTTTTCTTTTTGACCTAGAAGTGTTTAATATTCAAATCCTCTTTGAGAGGGCGTGCAAAAAGTTCGCGAAGTATTTTTTCAGGCGATTCGTTTTCGTAGAGGATTCTGTATACGCCTTCGGCGAGTGGCATTTCGACGTTATATTTTTTGCTGTTCTGAACTATTGCCTTGACAGTATATGCACCTTCAGCGACCTGGCCGAGCGCTTCCGCAGCTTCGCTCAAAGTCCTTCCTTCGCCTATGGCAAGCCCGAGACGGAAGTTTCTTGAGTGCATACTGTAGCATGTGACCATCAGGTCGCCGACTCCGGCAAGCCCCGAAAGTGTGAGGGGAGATGCTCCCATTCTGTGCCCGAACCTCATTATCTCGGCCAGACCGCGGCATGCAATTGCTGCCATTGCGTTATCTCCCAGTTTCATTGCTTTAGATATTCCTGCTGCGACTGCGTATATATTCTTAGTGGCTCCTCCCACCTCAAGCCCTACTACGTCGTCGGAGGTGTACACTCTGAAATTGTTTCCCGTCAATATTTTCTGCCAGCCGTCTGCTTCGCCCTCTGTCTTTGATGCCACGGCAACGGCGGTGGGGCAGCCTATCAGGACTTCTTCCGCATGGCTGGGCCCCGAGAGAGCGGAGTACGTGAAGTTTGGGCAGAGTTCCTCGTGAATTTTATGAAGCAGGTCGCCTGTCGTTATCTCGATGCCCTTTGCGAGATTCAGCATGTGAGCGCCCTTGTGTCCGCTCTTTTTAATTTTTTCGCAGACCTCTCTTTCAAACTGAGTCGGTATTGCCATTATCAACCGGTCTGAAAAATCAAGAGCTTCGGCTATGTCCATAGTGCATTTTATTTTGTCGCTCAATACGGTATTCTGAAAGCAGAAGGTGTTGCGTCCGCAGGTGTTTATGGAATCAGACTGTTCTTTGTCTATAGTCCACATCAAGACAGAATTTCCCAAATCTGCAAGATGTGATGCCATTGCCGTTCCAAAACTGCCTGCGCCCAGTAGGGTAATATTCATAGAGGTGGACCTCCGTTCTATTTTTGTAGAAAATACTTGTTCATTATAGCTTTTGGGAGTGTATAATACCAACGTTGTTTGTGCAACTGAAAGGGGTTTTTGTTGTTGATTCACAAGATAGCTTTATCCGCGGTTATTGCCGCCCTCTACGCTTCTCTCACCATCCTTCTTGCTCCTATATCGTATGGGCCGGTGCAGTTTCGTATATCAGAGGCAATGACGCTCTTTCCTTTCCTGCTTCCGGAAGCTGTTCCCGGACTTTTTATAGGTTGTGTGATAGCTAATTTCTTCGGCGGGTTCGGAATAATAGACGTGGCGCTGGGAAGCGCCGCAACTCTGCTTGCCGCATGGGCAACCTATAAGATGCCCAACATGTGGCTTGCCGCTGTTCCCCCTGTACTGTTCAACGCCCTTATTGTAGGCGGATATCTTGCTTTTATAACGGAGACTCCAACCCTTATTTCCATGCTCTATATCGGAGGAAGCGAGGCCGTTATATGTTTTGTGCTGGGCGTCCCACTGTGCAAGCTTATGAAAAAATCAAAGGTTTTTGACGCTGTATTTATGGGCAAAAGGGAAAAAAGCCCTGGAGTCTGGGTCAAGAGATAGTTTTTCGCAGCTAAGAACCCCGTAAAGCCGCAGTATGAGCTGCGCTTTACGGGATTTTTTTATAGGCATTGTCAAAAGTATATCCTGATTTATTGCTGTTTTCTGAATGTCTTGACTCCGAATAGAATGAGCACCGCGCCAACGACTATATTCATTCCCCTTATCGCTGCATCGGGAAGGAAGCTGCTTGTGAGCGTCCCCGCTGCAGCGACAATATTCATGCAGACCAGAGTGGAGAATATTGCACCCAGGCCATAGATGTGAATGTCCCTTTTGCTCATGTTGTCCTCTGTGAGTTTTGCAGAAAAAATGCCTGCCCAAAATACTATAGTGAGTGGGCTTGATATCGCCAATATGAAGCAGTACACAAAGGCGCTGTCTGCCGTGTGCTCCGCTGAAATGTCAAAGCCGGGGATAAGGTTGATTCCGAAAGCTCCGAGGATAGCTGCTGCTCCGAATATCCAAAGCACGATTGCCCCGAAATATTTCAGATACATTTTGCCCGTCTTGCTCCTGTCAAGCAGGGTTCCGACTCCCCAGATCGCGGCCGCCACACATACGAGATCCGCCAGGGTTACGCCCAGAACCGCGCCTTCGGCAGACCAAATGCCCGAAGCTGCGGCGGTCTGAAATATAAACAAACTTACGGGACCGACAGCCGCCTGCAATATAAGCCCGAATTTAAATCCGCTCAGGAAAGTCTTGTACATAACATTCACTCCCGCAGTTTGATGTATGCAATTGATTATAACAGCACCGGTGAAAATAAAAAACGGCAGCGCCGAAGCACTGCCGTTTGATGCTGCGCCGGGCGGAGCAGTTTAACCTCCGCTTATGTTGTGTATTACCTGAACATCAGCGCCGTCAGGGATTTTGCGCGTAGGGTACTCTCTCTTGTCTACTACGGAGTCGTTTATCCACACGGCAATCATCTTAAACGTAAATTTCTCACGTTTAAGGAGTTCGTCTACTGTCATTCCCTCTTCCCAGGGCGCTTCGGTTCCGTTTACTTTGATCATGCTTTTTATTAGTCCTAGAATTCGTCTTCAGGCTTGAGATGTTTGTTCAGCAGCTCGATAACATCCGGGTAGTCCAAACCGAGGCGTTTTACTGTTTCGAGAGTCGGAATGCCGTTCTTGTTCCAGCCGCGGCGCTTGTAAACTGCCATCTTAAGCTCCTGCCACTGTCCGCGGCGATACTTCTGGAGCAGCTCTATCTTTTCCTTAACGGAAAGTCCCTCTATATCAACTCCGAACTCCTTGAGTCTGCCGTCGAAGTAGTCGGGACGCTCGTTCCATTCGTCCTCCCACACAGGGCCGAGGCCTCTGTCCGGTGCGTGATGGTGCTCTGATGTTCCTTTGCCCATACGCAGATTGAATATGCGTTCAAAGTTGTAGACCTTCTCCGACTGCAGGATAAGCCCCTCTCTGTCGAGCGGCTTGCCCGTTATCGCCGTGTAAATATCGAGGTAGTTCTGAAGATGTTCGGGTATCTTAGCCGCTTCTATCCCCTTGTTGCGAAGTCCGTTGTCAGCGGGTTCAATGTCGTTCCAAGGCAGTTTGCAGAGCCCCTGAAGCGAGAACCACAGACGGAAGTTCGGGAAGTAGAAGAGAGCTTCTGCCTTGTCTTCGTACGTCGGGAGCTGCTTATTGACCATGTCCATGAAGATGAGCCATGCTTCGTCGTGCTGGGGGCCCTTGAGTGTGAGGAAGTAGCCGCCCCACTGAGCGATGGATTCCTGGCAGCGGTACTCGGAAGCTTCAAGCCCCATGCACTCCATGCCTATTCTCTTCATGACAGCGAAATCTGCGCCGAAATGCTCTGCGAAATATTCTCTTGCTTCCGCTATGCCATGTCCGCAGGCTATCGCGAAATCATCAGACCCGTGGGCAATGCGGTGGATGAGTTCCATAATATCTTTTTTATTGCCGAAGTTGAGTTCAAGCCCGTTTGTATTTTCCTTGCTGATAAGTCCGAGCTCGTAGCACTCGCAGATAAACGCTATGCCTGTGCCCAGCGAGATTGTGTCAAGTCCGTAGTGGTCTGCATAGAAGTTTGCTTCGATTGTCCAAAGAGGGTCGAAGATCCCTATGTTCGAGCCGAGTCCCGCCGCTGTTTCATACTCGGGACCGTCAACAATGACTTCCTTGCCCTTCCACGGACCTGTCTGCAGCGGGAAATGGTCTACGGCTTTGGCGCAGGCGAGGGAGCAGCCATACCAGCAGCCGTCCGCCATGCCCTGTGTGAAAAGCTTTGTATATGCCGTGGAGCTTACGTTGTCGATATCCTTGTGACGACCGTACTTGTAGTTGTTGACTGGAAGCAGAGTGTAGTCGTCCATGACTTCCATAAGGTGAGCCGTGCCGACGGCGCGCATCTTGCACTGCTTGTCGTCGTTGTCATGTATGCGCTTATGGAGGGTCGCTCCTGCCTTCTGAATCACGGAAATATCAACGGGGTCGTTCTCAAGTCCGGTGAACTTTGTGCGCTTAACGACAATCGCCACGATGTTCTTATTACAAAGTACCGTGCCGCCGCCGCCGCGCCCCGCCTGCTTGAGACGCACTGCCTTGCGGCGAACGTCATAGAAGCTGAAATTCATACCTGCCCAGTAGCTTGTTCTTGCTGCTATGCCGGAAGAAATTACGGATATTGTCTTTTTGTCGTCGTCATCCTTGGCAAAGTATTCGTGCAGCTCTTCCGAAACGTAGTAGGCATTGATGTCTTCGAGAGTCGATTCAAAAACCTGAACTTTATTATTGTCTCCGTCTATAAACAGAACAACGGGTCTGTCCGCTTTGCCCTGAACTTCCAATGCGTCGAAGCCGGAGAATTTGAGGAACGGAGCAAAATAACCGCCCGCGTTGCTGTTATATGTCTGCTTTGTCGCGGGCGAGAGGAAAACAGAGTAGCACTTGCCTGCGCCCGGATACTGAGTGATTCCGCAGAATGGGCCTCCCGCGATAACCATCTCGTTTTCGGGGTCATCCCACTTTGTGGTCTCGCTTACCGCATTCCAGAGAAGGCGCAGTCCGAATCCGCGTCCGCCGGTGAACTTTTCTATCATGTCTTCCGATACGGGGCGTTTTTCGAAAGAATACTTGCCGTCTTTATTGCCGAGTCCGATGTACAGGGTCTCTTTGGCATAGCCGTGATGAATCTTCGCAGGTTCAAACGACCACTCTGTCAAAAGCTTCATAGGTTTCATTTCCATCTGTATTCGCCTCCAACTACTTCGCTTCCAGAATTTGAAGTGCGCCGGTCGGGCACTTCCTTGCACATGCGCCGCACGCTATGCACTTGAACGGTTCCGTCTGCTTCGCTCCGTCAAAGAACATACTTGCCGACGGGCAGAAGCCCACGCACATAAGGCATGAGGTGCACTTGTCCTTGCGGATCTGGACAACGCCGTTTGCATCGCGAACCAGAGCCTCCGTAGGACATACACCTATACATGCACCGCACTGCGAACAGATATTGAAGTTTGGAAATCCGGCAACATTTTCTACCTTAACACGTGAAAGGTCCTGTGAATCCTCTTTGAACCACATTGTGGAACAGACGGACATACACTCGCCGCACTGCACGCATTTCTCTGCGTTAACCTGCATTACCTTCACACAAAATCCCCCCTGAATATGCTAAATATAGACCGTCATACCAAAATATGACAGCCACTCCCCAGTAATGAAATTCTATCACATATTTATCCTTATTGTTTATTAAAAACAACGAAAACTAACCTATGATATGTATTTTGTTCATTTTTGTTCACAGACACTGCCGCTGACAGAATGCAGTTGTCTTAAAATTATTTGACCTCTCTGAAAAAAACAGTTGACAGAATTGCGTTACATGGTATGATACCCACCAAGATTTACGGAAGAGATATCGAAAGGAGGCTGGAATCGTGGATTTTGCATCTGTCAAACGAGTAAGACGTATACGACGAATCGACCGCGTTGCGCATATTATATTGTGCGATGACGGGGATATGGATTCGATTACTCGGCGACAGAGATAAAGCGTCATTGGCTGAAAGCGCTTTTCGCATGTAAAATCGAGATTCTCGCACCCCTGAGCTGAATTCTGAAGAAAGAGTTGTTCTCGAGTAGGAATTCCGGTAGTTTTCCGACAAAAACGAACCAAGTGGGCGTACATACGTCAACGAGGGTGGTACCGCGGGTAAATTTACTCGTCCCTCTTCTCCGCCAGGAGAAGAGGGACGAGTTTTTTTTATATCAAAATCCTTGATGAGGATAAAAATAACAAAAAAAGAATAAATTTTAGGAGGAGTTTCAAATGACAACAGCAAAAAAAGGTAAGGTAGTACTTGCGTACAGCGGCGGACTTGACACATCGGTAGCAATCCCTTGGCTCCACGACCAGGGTTACGAAGTAGTCACACTGACAATGAATGTTGGACAGCAGGCCGATAACCTTGTTGAGATAAAGCAGAAGGCATACGAAGTCGGAGCGGAAAAAGCCTATGTCGTGGACCTTCGTGAAGCATTTGTAGACACATTTGTGTGGCCGGCTCTTAAAGCCAACGCGATGTATCAGGGAGTGTACCCTCTGAACTCAGCTCTCTCCCGCCCGATGATCTCCCAGGCGATGATTTGGTGCGCGGAGAAAGAAGGCGCGGTTGCGGTTGCACATGGCTGCACCGGCAAGGGACAGGACCAGGTTCGTATGGAGGTCTGCTGCAACGCGCTGAATCCTGACATTGAAGTCCTTGCACCTGTCCGTGACTGGGGCTTCACAAGAGAAGAAGAGATGGACTACGCGACCGCTCATAACGTTCCCGTTCCCACAACACGCAAGAGCCCCTACAGCCTTGACGACAACCTTTGGGGACGTTCCATCGAGTGCGGCATACTCGAAGATCCGTGGAATGAGCCGCCCGCAGACGCCTACGCTCTCACCGCCGACCCCAAAGAAGCGCCGGATGAGGAAGTCACGGTAGAAATAACATTTGAAGCAGGTATCCCCGTCGCCATAAACGGCAAGAAAATGGGAAGCATCGAGCTTATCGACTTCATGAACAAAACAGCCGGAGCCGCAGGATACGGAAGAATAGACGTAATCGAGGACAGACTCGTCGGATTTAAGAGCCGTGAAGTGTATGAGTGCCCCGGTGCGCTCGCACTTATCGCCGCTCACAAAAAACTCGAAGCCATCACGCTTTCAAAAGACACTCTTAAGACAAAGAAAGAGCTTGAAGTGAGATTTGCGGAAATGGCATACGAAGGCTATTGGTTCTCGCCCCTCATGGAAGCTGTGCAGGCATTTATGGACACAACGCAGAAAACGGTAAACGGAACAGTCAGAATGAAGTTCTACAAAGGCAACGCCATAATCAACGGAATGAAATCCGACACCTCCGTTTACAGCAAAGAACTTGCCACCTATTCGGCAGGAGACATTTTCGACCAGTCAGCATCAGTGGGATTCATAAAGATCTGGGGAATGCCCATTAAGACATGGAGACAGAAGCACAAGGAAAAGAACATAAATCCGATAGATAGTCTGATAGTAGCCAAAGGAAAAGAAGCCTACTAAAAATAGCCGCGGATTATATGCACCGTTCGCGTCACAGAGAGACAGTGTATGAGGCTCCGACGTATGGGTATACGCCTGCGCCCCCTACCCTGTCTCCCTGTTTAGCGTCCGGCACATCTAATCCGCGGATGCTGTGTTTGTGTGTAATTTTGCGGACTTGAAAGCATAACGACAACATCATGACCCCCGAAGAGCGCGCGAGATATTGTTTCGCTCTCTTCGGGGGTCATTTTATGAATATCATATTATATAGTAGCTTTATTCCGTTCTCAGGGATTCCATCGTGAGCTTGACGTGGTTTGTCATCAGTCTGATGCACTCTTCCTCATCGTGTTCTTCCAGTGCTTTCAGAATATTTATGTGCTCCTCAAGGCTGGGGTTATCATCAAAATCGAAGAACGACTCAAAGAACAGTGCTTGGACAAAAGTCCTTGAGAGAATGTTTTTTATATAATCAAAAAGTGCCGTGTTGCCGGAAGACTCAGCAATAATGAGATGGAACTCGTCATTTACTTTAAGATACGCTTCGAGATCTCTTTCTTCAAATGTTTTTTTCTCTGCATCAATCTGTTCCTGAAGCATACAGAGCTGCAGCGGCGTGATTCTGTTTGCGGCTTTTCTTATCGCAAGAACTTCAAGATACTCGCGAACTTCGTATGTGTCTATTATCTCTTCTCTTGACGGAGACGCAAGGCAAGCGCCCCAGCCCGGTTTTATCTGGACAAGTCCCTCATTCTCGAGCCGCCTCAGCGCCTCTCTGACGGGAGTCCTGCTCACGGCAAATTCCTTTGCGATGGCGATTTCCGGCAGCCTTTGTCCGATTGCGAGCCTTTTTTCGAAAATATGTTTTCTGATCTGCCTGTAGACGTAGTCAGATGCTGTTTCCGTCTGAATGTGCTGCAGTTCCATGCTGAGGACTCTCCTTTATGTACAGTTGTATACATCTTAATTATACATATTATTTGAATTTTTTGCCAACAAAGTTCAACCTACTTGACACAAATTTGTATTTGCGATATAACGTCTGTAGGAAATGTATTCACTGTATACCATATATTTTTATCACATTTTTCGAATTTTGGGGAGTGGTAGTTGTGATGGATCTTAACAAGCTATGCGGCATGTCCGGAAAAACAGCTATTATAACAGGAGCAGCGTCCGGTATCGGTGCGGGGATTGCACGCTTCTTTTCCGACAACGGGATTAGGGTAATCATAGCCGACATCAATGAAGACCTTGCACGCACAGTTGAAAAGGAAATAAACGATGCGGGTAATGAAGCCCATTTTATGAAATGCAACGTTACAAAGGAAGCTGACTGTAAAGCTCTTGCCGACGCGGTAGCCGAAAAGTACGGACGCATCGACATTCTTGTCAACTGCGCCGGAGTTGCTCGCCGTCACACGGTAGAGACACTTCCTGAATCAGATTGGGATCTTGCCATTAACGTAACACTTAAAAGCGTATTCCTCATGAGCAAACATGTTGTTCCTCACATGAAAAAGGCAGGCGGCGGAAAAATAGTGAATATCGGTTCCGGCTGGGCTCTTAAGGGCGGCGACCACGCCGTTTCCTACTGCGCCGCAAAGGGCGGAGTTTGGAACATGACTCGCGCGATGGCAATAGACCACGGACCCGACAATATAAACATCAACTGCGTATGCCCCGGCGATATCGACACTCCTATGCTCAAGAGCGAATGTGAGCAGCTTGGCGGAGTCTATGACGAGAAGTACAAGGCCGACTGCGCACAGCGTCCGATGGCGCGTCTCGGCGCACCGGTTGACGTTGCGATGTGCGTGTTCTTCCTTTGCAGCGATATGGCTCCGTGGGTGACAGGGAGCAGTCTTGTTGTTGACGGCGGTGGGATCGCTTAAAAGCGGCGATTATACGCGCCATCTGCTTCATAAGCGGGCGGCGCACGATCCTCAGCGTATGGATATACGCTTCCGGTACGTTCACCACCCGCTTATTTCGCATCTGACACGTCTAATCGCCGCTTTCCTGCTGTGATGGGTTTTGGAGGAGATTAGGAGCAGGGGGGTTGTTTTTTCTGCTGTGGCGGGTTTTGTAAGAGATTAGGAGCAAGGGCGTTGCTGGCTGGGTTGGGGACGTGATTACTCGCGGTGTTGGCTTTATTTTTTATTGGATTTTAGCCTTTGATGGCTGGTTGATTTATAAATTTAGGGGGTAAATGAATGTCAAAAAAAATGTATCCGTACATTCCAAATTCAGAGCCTGCCGTGCAGGCCGAGATGCTGAAGTTTATCGGAGTCAATTCAGTTGAAGATCTTATAGCTGACATTCCCGATGAAGTGCGCATGAAAACGCCGATGGATATGCCGGAGCCTTATAACGACGAAGCGAGTCTTTTCAGGCACGTCAGTTCCATACTGAACAAAAATACAACGGCGGAAGAACTCCGCTGCTTCCTCGGCGCCGGCTGCTACAACCGCTACGTTCCTGCGGTGGTAGATGAAGTTATCAACCGTTCCGAGTTCCTAACCGCATACGCGGGAGAGCCTTATGAAGACCACGGACGTTTCCAGGCCATGTTTGAATACCAGTCGATGATGGCGGAACTTCTCGATTTCGATGTGTGCAACGTTCCGAACTATGACAGCTCACACGCGGCGAACACATCCCTTCGTATGGCAACGAGAATCACAGGGCGCAAAGAGGTTCTTATCCCGAAAAACCTGAATCCGGATACAATGATGGCTCTCACCACATACCTTCAGCCGGATGTCAAAGTTACATTTGTTGACTACAACATCAAAACGGGCCGCATCTGCCTTGACAGCCTGAAAGAAAAACTCACCGACAACGTAGCCGCAGTGCTTGTCATGAACCCGAACTTCTTCGGCGTAATAGAAGACAAAGCGCAGCAGATAGCCGATATGGCACATGCTCACGGTGCACTCATGATAGCCGCCGTTGAGCCTTCGTCTCTGGGACTGCTCACGCCGCCCAGCCGTTACGGTGCTGACATTGCATGCGGCGACCTTCAGCCGCTCGGTATTCACATGAACTACGGCGGGGGAGTCGCAGGATTCATAGCAACCACAGACACGCCGAGAATAGTCGAAGAATATCCTTCACGCCTCTTCGGTATCGCACCGACCAGCGAGAAAGAGTGGGGCTTCGGAGACGTTATGTGGGAACGCACTTCATTTGCAAACAGAGACAGCGCAAAGGAATTTGTCGGAACACACTCGGCCCTCTGGGGGCTTGCCGCAGGCGTATACCTTGCATCCATGGGTCCGCAGGGCATGAAGGAACTCGGTGAGGCCGTACTTCAGCGTCAGGCATGCCTCAAAAAAGCAATTTCAGGAATAAAAGGCGTTTCGACAGAAAAGTTCTCCGGTGCAACATACGAAGAATTCGTAGCCGATTTCAGCGCGTCCGGACACAGCGTCGAAGAAATAAACGAACGTCTCCTTGAAAAAGGAATCCTCGGCGGATACGACCTCGGAAAATCCTTCCCCGAACTCTCCGGCTGCATGCTTCTCTGCGTAACGGAACGTACAACGGCGGAAGATATCAAGGCTCTCGCAGCCGCACTTGAAGAAATACTCGGATAAGGAGGAGCCCGCAAATGATGAACGTACTGGAAAGAATGAAAAAATTCCATCAGGCAAAATGGAACGAGCCTATAATATATGAAATCAGCGAACCCGGACAGCGTGCCGTCGTGCTCCCCGGAGCCTGCTGCGACTGCGTCTCGATTGACGAAGCAAAATCAACCCTTCCGGAGGGAATGCTCCGCACGGACAAGGCTAATCTGCCCGAACTTGCACAGCTCCAGCTTGTAAGACACTACAACCACCTCTCGCAGGAAAACATAGGAATAGACGGCAACATTGACATCGGTCAGGGCACATGCACCATGAAATACAACCCGAAAGTCAATGACAGACTTGCAGGGCTCGCCAAGGTTACCGACATGCACCCGCTCCAGCCTATCAAAACGGCTCAGGGCGTACTTGAGGTATATTACCGCCTGACGCAGCTCTTCAAGGCCATCACAGGACTTGACGCAGTATCCGTTCAGGGCGGCGGCGGTTCCCACGGTGTCCTTGCGCTTGCTTCCGCAGTGCGCGCTTACTGGCGCGACAAGGGTGAAGAAGAAAAACGCAATGAAATAATAACAACTCTCTTCTCACATCCCGTAGATGCCGCAGTTCCCATCTTCAAAGGCTACAAAGCGATAATCATTCAGCCCGATGCCGACGGATACCCCGACATCGAAGCATTCAAGGCTGCATTGAGCGACCGCACGGCGGCAATATTCTTCACAAACCCCGAAGACACCGGAATATTCAATGTCCGCATCAAAGAATTCACGAAACTCGCCCATGAAAAAGGCGTAATCTGCTGCTATGACCAGGCAAACGCCAACGGCCTGCTCGGCATCACAAGAACGGCGGAAGCGGACTTTGACATGTCCTTCTTCAACCTCCACAAGACATTCTCCTCACCGCACGGATGCGGCGGCCCCGGCTCGGCCCTTGTGGCGGCGAAGGCGGAACTTCGCCCGTACCTCCCCAAACCTCTTGTTGAATACAGCCCGGAAAAAGGCTACTACCTCGATTTTGACATGCCGAAATCATGCGGCAAAATCAAGTCCTTCTGGGGAGTCATTCCGGCGATAGTAAGAGCATACTCATGGATAATGATGCTCGGAGCAGAGGGACTCAGCGAAGTCTCCAGAGTCGCGATACTCAACAACAACTACTGCATGAAGAAAATTCTTGCGATAAAGGGCGCTTCACTCTCCTTCCCGCACCATCCGTCAAGGATTGAACAGGCTCGCTACAGTTGGCAGAAAATGAAGGAAGAAACAGGATTCGGCACAGCCGATGTCCAGAGAGTAATCCCAGACTTCGGCACCCACTACTGGTCAAGCCATGAGCCGTGGGTTGTGCCCGAACCCTTCACAATCGAGCCGAGCGAATCATACTCAAAGACAGACATCGACGACTTTGTCGCAGTTCTTGAGGAAATATCGCGCATGTGCTACGAAGAGCCGGAAGCCGTAAAACACGCTCCCTCAAACAGCACAGTTCACCACATCGATCACGACTACTTCGACGACCCGAAAAAATACGCCATAACCTGGCGCGCATACAACAAAAAGTACAACGGGTACTTCGAGCATAAGTAATAACCTTACAAATTCGTTAGCTTGCTAGAGTGTAGGGGTATTTCTATACTCTAGCTTTCTATAACAAAATTCAAGGAGGTTTTTTTATGAGTAGCAAGAAGTTTTCTATTTTTTTATTGGTAGCGGTTTTTATTTTTGTCTTTATGGCTCAGGGTGCTTTTGCAGCGGAAAAGGTCTATAAGTGGAGAACTGTCAGCCATTCTAATGTCGGCACTGTTCATTTCAAAATGATTGAAGATTTTTGTAAGGCTGTAAAGACTGCTTCCAACGGTCGCCTCATTATCGAACCATTTGGTGCAGGAGTACTGTTCCCAGTTTTTAACACATTTGAATCAGTCAAGAACGGAATGGTTGAAATGGGAATGTGTTCAACCGGATATTGGGTCGGACGCGACACTGCGTTTGGAGTATTTGCAACGCGCCCAGGTTGCCCGATACGTGATTATGATGAAATTATGTATCTTGACAATCAAGCTTATCCTATTATGGAAAAACTATATAAGAAACATGGTGTCAAGTTGCTAGGCACCTTTGATACCTGCGCAGCGGAGCCGCTTATGTTCTCCAAAAAATCTATCAAAGGCATCAAAGATTTTAAAGGACTGAATATCAGAACCAGCGGAATTGGAGCGCAGTTTTATAAGGCGCTCGGAGCCGCTCCCGTGACAGTCTCCGGTCCGGAGATATACACAGCCCTACAGCTTGGAACAGTTGATGCCGCTGAGTGGATGGGGTGGCGTGAAAATATGGAAATGGGATTCCAGGAAGTTGCCAAGTACGTTTTGGACCCTGCATGTCACCTTGGCGGCACGTCAAACCAGTTCTTAATGGTGAACCCCAAAAAATGGGATGCGTTGCCTAAAGATTTGCAGCAAATTGTAATTCTTGCAATGGATGAAGCTCGATATAAAGCAGCCATAACAGTTAAAGCAAGTAATTCTGAATTTAGAGCAAAGTGGCAAAAAGCCGGAGTTAAAATTTTCAGCCTGCCTAAAGCTGAGTATGATAAGATGCGTAGCGTAGGTATGAAAGTATACAAAGATTATGCTAATGCTAACCCCATCGGCAAGGAATATTTAAAAGTATACGCAAAGGCTCTGTATGATCTGGGATACACTAAAGACGCCGCATTTTTTGGATACAAGGGTAAGTAGTATATCTAGATAATAATAGTTTGTTAAAGCACCTTTGCATATCAATTATGTTAAAGGTGCTTTAATTAAAAGGAGATAAATTATGCTGAATAAAATGAATAAAATTGTGGCATATCTAACAATACCAATGACTATATTGATGGTTTATTGCGTGTTTATGAGATATGTGCTCCACGATGTTCCTGATTGGGGCTTTGAGATAGCAATTTTTATGTTTGGCATACAGATCCTTCTCGGTGGAATAATATGCCATAGAAACAATAAACATGTTACTGTAGATATAATAAAGAAATATCTTAATGATAAAAATGAAAAATATTTCTTTTTATTAACCGAAATTTGTGTAATATTTGTTTGTGTAATTGTCATCTATGTTAGTATTAGTTGGGTTCATGATTCTTTTATTATTCAAGAAACATCTATGCAGCAAACAAGCTTTAATTATCCAATCTGGTGGTTTAAAGCAATGATACCTATGTCATGCATCTTGATGTGTGTTGAATCGATTCGCAAAGTTATCACGATGTTTCGCAGATCAGATGGAGGTAAGTGAGTATGGAAGCTTCTTATGTCCCACTTCTAATGTTTTTAGGGCTATTATGTATGCTGGTTTTGGGCATTCCAATAGCATTTAGCCTTTTTACAGTTGCCATCATATCTTCTACCCTTCTTTGGGGAAGTGGCGGGCTTTCAATATTAACTTCCGCTATATGGGGTACGATGAATAATTTTATTTTGATAGCTGTAGTTTTGTTTGTGTATATGGCTCTCATACTCCAAAAAACAAAGATTGTTGAAGATATTTATGATGCGTGTTATAAGTGGTCCGGAGGTGTTCGAGGTGGACTAGCCATTGCAACTATCGTTGTTGGGGCGATATTGGGCGCCGTATCAGGAGTCGTTGCTGCGGGTGTCATAGGCCTTGGCCTAATAGGTTTGCCTCAGATGCTAAAATACAAATATAACCCCAGATTGAGTATGGGCTCAGTATTAGCCGGTGGAACTCTTGGTCAGTTGATTCCCCCGAGTGCTACTATGGTAGTTTATGGCGCAATTACTGGCGTTTCTATCGGAAGTCTTTTTGCTGGTGGAATGGCATGCGGACTATTTTTGTCCTTTATGTATATTTGTTACATATTTATACATTCTTTTATTGACAAAGATTTGTGCCCATCGTTGCCCGTTGAAGATAGAGTTTCTTTCAAAGAAAAATTGATCGCACTTAAGGGAATAATAGCACCTGGGTTCTTGATGTTTTTTGTATTAGGATCAATTCTCTCTGGCATGGCGACACCTACAGAAGCAGCTGCAATTGGTGTTGCCGGTGCATGGTTAATAGGTGTATTGAATCGTAGGCTTAAGTGGGAGATGGTGACCACTTCTGCTATTGAAACCCTTGAAATAACTGCAATGGTCGGTTGGGTTATCGCAGGTGCTGCTGCATTTAGTTCAGTGTTCTCAGGTGTTGGTGGTAATCAGCTTGTAATGCAAGTAGCGATGAATTTGCCGGGAGGCGGATGGGGCGTACTAGCCGCGTCAATTATATTCATATTTATTTTAGGAATGTTCCTGGAGCCTACTGCTATGATAATGCTTACAGCTCCGATTTTATCTCCTATGCTTGCCCAGTTTGGTTTCGATCCTCTTTGGTGGGCACTTATTTTTATGCTATTGCTTCAAGCTGCATATATAACACCTCCGTTTGGGTTTAGCCTGTTCTATTTAAAGGGTGTTACTCCGCCACATATAACTATTGAAGAAGTTTTTATGTCCAGTATTCCCTTTATACTGATTCAAGTTGTTACGGTAATATTAGTAATTATATTCCCAGAAATAGCTCTTTGGCTACCAAAGCGGGTGATGTAGATGCTACGCAGCGAATTTATAGATGACTTAAAGATTCTGTCCGAATTGCCGGGGGCTCCGGGATACGAAGAGCCGGTTGCGAATTATATAAAATTGCAATTGGATAAAAAGAATGTGGAATGGCATTCTGATAGGTTAGGAAATGTAGTGTGCAGAGTAAAGGGCCGTAGTCAAAATTCTTCTTTAAACACACTGCATTTGGACGCACATATGGATGAACCTGCGTTTATGGTGAAATATATAGCTGACAATGGTTTGGTCTATGTTACTCCTATAGGCTATTTTATACCTGAAACAGTTTTGGGACAAAGAGTAAAGATAATTACCAGCTTTGATGGTACCGAATATGCGAAGGGAACTTTTTGCGTTAAATCTTTTCACGGAGGGCAACAGTCCGGATCATCTGCAATGGCCTTTGACGACATTTGGATTGATGTCGGTGCTGCTTCCGCCAATGATGTTCGTGAAATGGGTGTAAAACCAGGAGCAAGCGTGGTTTTTGATGCCAGCTTTTCGGTTCTTTGCAATGACAGAGTTATGGGAAAGGCTTTTGATGACAGAGGCGGATGTGCAGTACTGCTGGATGCAATAGACACATTATTAGAGAAGCAGCCATTTAATGATGTTGTTTTCTCATTCTCTGTTCAAGAGGAATTTCTGCTGAGAGGTATTTGTGCGGCGTTAGATACGATAAAAGAAGTTTACAATGTCTCTCCCAAGGTGTCCCTTTGCCTTGATATAGCCACTTGCGGAGAAGTTGCCGGTGGTGGGTTTAAAAGCTCACCGATAAAAATGGGGGCGGGGTTTGGTATAAAGCTTAGAGATAAAAGTGGAGTTAGCCAATTCAGCCACGTAACCAGCCCAAGACTGGTCTCTATTTTGGAAGGTTGTGCAGTTGAAGCAAATATCCCATTCCAGTATGATTTTCTTGCGGGGTGTACGAATGCGGATATTATTCCATCTCATTCTAACAAAATATACGCTGGGGGGCTCTCTTATGCAACACGTAATACGCATAGCCCTGTCGAGATAGTAGATTTACGTGACATGCAATATCTTAGTGATTTTATAGTCGCTATAGCACTCAAAGAAGATTGTTTTAGTTCATTGATATAATTTTTTAAAGGAGAGTGTCTTTAATGGATAGAATTGACAATGTTAGCGTTGTTATGAAAGCTAATATATATGAGAACGGCAGATGCCAGAGCAGAACGATTATTTACCCTGATAATACGAGGAAAACACTGGGAGTTTATCTACCTGGGGAGTTTGTTTTTGATTCACATGAACCTGAGAAAGTAATGGTTACCTACGGTAAAGTTGAAGTACTCTTTGAAGACGATGCAGACTGGCGTACTGTGAATACAGGGGAGTTCTATGATGTTCCTGCCAATTGTACCTTCAAAGTCAGATGTGACGAGATTGCCGAGTATATTTGTGACTATCTTTAGAATTGAGATATGGTAAGGTGGTTCTCTCATGCTGATAGGCTTCCTTGTTAATCCGATTGCAGGTATGGGAGGCAGCGTTGCGCTCAAGGGAACGGACGGAGAGGAAACTCTCCGCCGGGCTCTTGAACTGGGTGCACGTCCCATGTCCCCTGAACGGGCAAAAATCGCCGTGGCTGAATTTGCACCGATGGCCGAAGGACACGTGTTTTATGCTCCGTCGGGAATAATGGGCGCAGATATACTTGCGGAATTCGGAATAACAGCGGAAATAATCTACTGTCCATCAAACAACAGTCTGCCGGAAGATACAAAAAAAACGGCGGAAAAGATGAAAACCGTGGGGGTTGACCTTATCATTTTTGCGGGCGGTGACGGAACGGCGCGTGACATTTGCTCCGTGGTAGGGGAAAGCATCCCCGTCATAGGCATACCGGCCGGAGTTAAAATACACTCAGGCGTATATGCCAAGCGTCCCATCGATGCGGGCAGGCTTATCAAAAACTTCCTCGAATGCAAGGTCAAACGTTTCTCCGTCACGGAAGTTGTCGATATAGATGAAGAAGCCTTTAGAGATAATATAGTCAGAGCGAGGCTCTACGGTTACATGAGCGTTCCCGATGACAGAGAATTTATGCAGGAACGCAAAGCCGGTTCCGCAGGCAAAGAGGCAGAAACAACGTCCAACCTGGCTATGTACATAGCAAAGGAAATGAAGCCCGATGCGCTCTATCTGATCGGCTCCGGCTCGACGACGTCCGCTGTCACGAGGCAGCTAGGCATAGAAGGTACGCTCCTAGGCGTAGACGCAGTATGCAACAAGAAACTTATAGGGAAAGATCTTACCGAAAAAGAAATTACCGGCTTACTTAATAAATATGGTACTTACCAACGCTACCTTATCATCACAATAATCGGAGGGCAGGGGCACATATTCGGCAGAGGCAACCAGCAGTTGAGCCCCTCCGTCCTGAGACTTATACCTAAAAGCAATATCATCATAGTATCTACACCAAACAAATTATCACAGCTTTTTGGCAAATCACTGATAACCGACACAGGCGATGTTGAATTGGACGAAACTTTCAAAGGCTACATGCCGGTAACCACCGGCTTCGGACAAAGCACAATGACGCGTGTCGGGTAGGAGGAAGAGCAGATGGCACATTATGATGAATTAAAGGGCAAAAGAGTAATGATTACCGGAGCGGCAAGCGGTATAGGCCTCGCTACAGCGCAGCGCTTTGCAGATGAAGGTGCGTCGGTTTTTGTCGTTGACTACAACGAAAAGGCAACCTTGCAGGTGATGAGCGAGAATCCTAAATTTTCCGGGTATTCTTGCGGTGATGTCAGCAAGGAAGAAGATGTCATTCGTGCTTTCGAAACGATGGATACACTGCTCGGAGGAATCGACGTGCTTGTTTCCAACGCAGGAATAAGCATAAGAAGCGACTTTACGGATATAACGTACGAGCAGTGGAAAAAGGTAATAGACATCAACTTGAACGGAATGTTCCTCTGTGCACGCGAAGCGGCGCGCCGTATGTCGGCAAAAAAAGACGGCGTGATTTTGATGACCGCTTCGACAAACGGAACAGAGGGGCATCGCTGGTACACGGACTACAATGCGTCAAAGGCGGGGGTAATACTTCTCACGAAGAGCATGGCTCTTGAACTCGCTCCATTTGTGAGGGTCAACTGTGTATGCCCGGGATATGTTTTAACACCTATGCAGCGCGCCGAATACACAGATGAAATGCTTGCCAAAGTAAATGAAGGAATCCCGATGAAGCGTCATGCAGAGCCGTCGGAGATTGGTGCGCTGTACGCTTTCCTTGCATCTGACGATGCAAAATATATCACGGGTGCGGATATAAGAATCGATGGCGGAGAAACCGCGGGTTTGTATTAGCAGGCACAAATAGATTTTATTCATATCCCAAATAGGAGAGAAATAAAACTGTACCCCGATTTTTTGCCGTTATGGTTGTGTGTTCCGAAGAAACAGCGTGTCTAAGCTGCTTTACAGTTTTTGTTTCATAGTATGTCCCGTGATTTCACTTCTTGTTTTTAGATAAATCCATGTTAAAAGTTAATATAAGTTTGTTTTGATTAAAGGGCTTTATTTTATGTGAATTATGTGTATACTGAGTATACGCTGAATTGCAAAGCAGAATAAAAATCTATAGCACAGGTAGTTTTCCTGCTTGTGTATCCTACTAATTCATCAGGTGATCTAAATGAACAATCGAAAATTAGTTAAGGGTAAGGTTTGGACCGGCAATAGTCTGCTGAAGTGGGCGGATTCATTCTTTGTCGAATGTGGCGAAATAAAGTTTTTTTAATCATACGGTGATGCCATACGTTTATACGAAAATTTTGCCGATTGAGAGTTTTTTTAGTCGGTATGCATCTGAGCCAACGCCTCACTTTTAAATAGCTTATAGAAACATGTACCGTAATGTATACAGTTAATTTGCGGAAAAGGAGGGTGTTCAGTCTACGCCTATATGAAAGTTGATACATACGTCACTTTTATATAGTTGGGAAACACGTTTGAAACAATGTATGCGAACGTAGAGGGATAAGGATTAGTGTGCGTATCTTGATGGATAACTTGTGTCTGCATTGTTGTATCACGTTAAATTAAAAAATGACTAAAATAAATAATGAGGTGGTCTGTATGAAGGCAAATCCAAAATATCTATCGTTTTATTATGAAAATATCGAAGAATTACCAGATATCAAAATCGAACGTTCCAAAACAGCTCTCCTTGTTGTTGATATGCAAAAACATTTTCTCGCAAAAGATGGTTTTGACGCAGATCTATTCAGAGAGGTCGGTGAATGGGATCGTTGGGAACCGTACTTTGATCATGTGGAAAAAGTTACGATCCCCAATAATAAGAGGTTGATAGAGTGTTGTCGGAAGAACGGAATAGAAGTGACTTTCGGAAGGATTGCTTCGCTAAAGGCAAATGGTTCAGATAGGTGTAGGGTTCAGAGTACCGTCGGTTGGAATAACATATTGGTGCCGATCCATTCTGAAGGTGCGGCAATGATGGATGACCTTAAACCGCTTGAAGATGAGATCGTTGTTAATAAAACAACGGATAGCGTCAGCCTTGGCACTAATTACTCTGAGCTTATGCGAAATATGGGTATTGACACTATTATTGTAACAGGTGTTGTTACGGATCAATGTGTTGCCGGTACAGTCCGCGTCCTGGCAGATCATGGGTTTAAGGTTATATGTGTTGAAGATTGCTGTGCTGCTCCTGATATGTCTTTACATGATATGGAGTTGAAAATAATGAATGTTATTTATTGCAATGTAATATCCACTGATGATACCTTGGAATTAATCAATAATTCTATTTAGTGTTTTGTCGTATTTTGCTGTGATGTAAAAATTGTTATAAGAGGGGGTAGTTTTAATGAGTAATGCGTTGAAGAAAGAGTTGAGTTTATCTCAGATAATAGCAATGGCAGCCGGAGGAATGATTGCAGCGTGGATGGTTGAGATTCGTTATTGGTTTGAAATAACGGGACCTGGATCGCTCATATGTCTTTTGGCGTGCGGCATAATATTGTTGCCTCTCTGCCTGATATACACTGAGATGACCGCCATGTTGCCTTATGCTGGTGGTGAAAATATTTGGACTTCCAATGCGTTTAATTGGGATGCAGGTTGGGTGGTAGGCTGGTTTATGTTTCTTTTGTATCTATCTGCCATGCCCAATGTGACGATAGGCATATCAACAATGGTGTCTTATCTTTACCCTCTTGACTTTGTTCAACTAAAAATATTAGCATGTATCATAATTTCTGTTTGGTTTGTTATGGTTAATCTGGAAATAAAGCATCTTGCAAATATTCAGAATTGGATGTTTTGGAGTACACTCGTGGTTTCTGTTATCACATCTTTGATTTTTATTTTCAACGATCAGTGGAGCTGGGGTAATCTTTCTCCTTGGTTTCCGAAGGGTATGGCTGGTTTTTCGGCTGGACTTGGATTATTGATGTTCAAGTTTATCGGTTTTGACCTAATCCCTCAGCTGGTTGAAGAATCTAATTTCTCGAAAAAGAAGATAATTCTCGGATTCCTTGGAAGTATGCTCTGTACCTTCCTTGTCTATGGGTTAGCAATTGTTGGTATTGCTGGTATTGTTGACAATGCTTGGGTTGCCAAAATAGATATAGTTGACCCAAGAGTTGCAGATATAATTGGTATGCACTGGCTCGCGTTGGTTATAGTTGTCATGGGTGCAATAACATGTATTACGACTCTATCGGGGTTCTGGCTTGCCGCTTCTAGGACGATATTCGGCGCTGCTGTCCAAAGACAGGTTCCGAAGCAACTTGCTATATTAAATAAATACGGACAACCTTGGGTTGCTAATACGATAGTATATGTTTGCTCGCTGTACTTCTGCATAATGGCTCCTACTGCATGGATAAACTATATCTTCACTATTACTGTTGGGGCTGCCGGAGTGGTGTATCTTTTTGTGTCCCTCTCTTTTCTTAAACTTCGCAAGATGCACCCGGAATGGAATCGTCCATACCAGTGTCAGGCTCCGATGTTCATGGGGATTGAATCAGTATTGTTCTGTATTTACTGTCTATACCAGTGCGTGAAGGCAATGGATGCGGCGACATGGTTAGCACTCGGAGTGTATTTTATGATGGGGTTCATATTATATGTTTATGCAAAAATGCAGCAGAAAAGAGATCCCGAAAATTGGGCTCCGTTTATACCATCACCTGATAATATGACGTCTGATTCGTAAATAATTACTTCTCAATATTTTGAAGCAGATTGTTTCCGTCTCCATTTCAATTATCGGATATATTTTATGTGATACCTAGAGAAACATTGTAGGTCTTGTAGTATGTATCTATACAAAAGACAGAATGCACTAGTAAGTATGACGCACACACACCTTGACAGTGCAGACGTTTGTAGTAGATCCCTCTCAGATAGCCTTACTTCTGCCTGTTGTTGAGCGCGTACTCAATAACCTTCCAGAACAGCCTCAATAGGGGAACGAGACGTAGTAGCTGACGCACGAGGTCTCGTTCCTTTTTTTCTATCTGCGAGGCGTTTTTTGTCTCTATACACAAAATTCACCTCCCGCTAGGTAATACCTTTACTTTTCAACCCTCTTGTCCGAAAGTCCGCAGCATGTGATTATATTACAGATACAATTGTACTTTTTTGCTTAAAACGTTATGTTAACGTGTACAGTTTCTTTGTGGTATTATTGATGTGCAATGCTCAAATGTCAGCCATTTGTCAAATAAAATTGTAGCTACATTGGTGGCGGGTGCAATGTCAGAAAAAGACGGGCTACAGAAAAGTTTAACTTGGCTGCAGGGGACGGCTTTGACTGTAGGAGGAGTTATAGGTTCCGGCATACTTGTTTTGCCGTCAATTGCCGCTGTAATAGCAGGACCCGCTTCGCTTATCAGTTGGGTGCTTATGGGACTGTTGTCTTTGCCTATGGTTCTTGCCGTTGGGGAAATGTCTTCCGCGTATCCCAATTCCGGCGGAATTGCCGCATACGCCGAACAGGCTTTTTCTCCCCGTGTAAGCCAGCTTATTACTCTTTTGATACTTACTGCCATGCCCATAGGAATGCCGTTTACCGCGCTTGTCGGAGCAAATTATCTCGCGGATATGCTGGGACTTGGCTCTGTGGGAACTCATGTTGCTGCCGGAATGCTGCTTATAATTGCAGCGGCTCTCAATTACAGAGGGATAGAGCTGTCCGGCAATACGCAGATTTTTGTTGTCGGAACTATAATTTTCATACTGCTTTTTGTTGTGCTTTCTGCCGCTCCTCAAGTAAAGGCATCTGAATTTACTCCGTTTTTTTCAAAAGGGGCTCTGTCCGTGGCACAGACGTTACCGTTGTTATTTTTTGCATTTTTGGGTTGGGAGATGATAGGACATGTCTCTGAAGAATTTAAAAATCCCGAAAAGGATCTACAAAAAAGCCTGAATATTTCCTTTGTGGTTGTCAATTCTGTGTATATACTCACAGCGATAGTAATTATCGGAAGCGGGGTATATAAGGTAGGTAATCCAAATGTCTCTATGGTGACACTGGTAACCGAAAGGTGGGGGAGCCTTGCCGCCGCTTTCGTATCTGTTTTGGGGTTTGTTGCGTGTTATTGCCCGATTCACACATATACGGCCGGTTTTTCGAGGCTTATTTATTCTCAGTCCCGAGGCGGCTCTTTGCCCGCGTTTCTCGGAAAAATACATCCGCGTTATAAAACGCCTCATATTGCTCTTATTGCGTACACGCCGGTATTTATCGTGATATTGTCCGCAAGCTGTATCTTTTCATGGGACCTTCGCCCGCTTATAAGTTTTCCCAGCGCCTCTTTCTTAATGGTATACACAATAGGGATGTTTTCTGCCGGAAGAGTGTTGACTTCTAAAAGGGGTAAGTTGTCCGGATATTTGAGCGCAGTTTTAACCTTCATTGTACTTTTGTGTTCCGGATTATATGCGCTGCTGCCTATAGTTGTTACCATTATGTTCATTATTAGGTATCGCAGAGAAGTTTTATGAATTGAACGATAAGGTGTTTTATTGCTTAGAGTTTTTTTAATAACAGCCTCCTATGTATAGCGCGGAGACTGTTATTTATGATATCTAGTACAAACAAAAATAAAAAGTGCCCTCTGTCGGAGATCCAGCGCTCCCATGGCACCCAAAAGACTCCGCTTAGCGATGCTTCCTTCCGGACCTGACGCGGTTCGCGGGCTTTCGCCGCATGGGACTGGACCCCCGATAGAGGGCACTTCAAACAGCAACCCGAGTAGTATATATCAAAAAGGCGCACCTGTCGAGATTCGAATTTTTTTGTTGTGCAATCTAATTTGTTGTAATGATAGTATAAAGAAAGCTATAGGGCAATGTATTGTCAACTGATGCCGATATGGGGTGTATGGTTTTTTTGCCCACGCAATTATAAATTTTTTCAAAAAGCAAGTAGTTTACTATTTGCCGAAATAGTATACAATTAATTATAGTGCTGGGAACGAGCTTAATAAACTTAAATGAAAAGAGCTGACATCATGAAATCCGATATAAAACTTTTTGAAGAAAAAAAAGTCCGCAGTGTATGGGATGCTGAAAAGGAGACGTGGTTTTTTTCTATAGTTGACGCAGTTGCTATACTTACAGATAGTGTGGATCCTGCGGCATATTGGAGAAAACTTAAGCAACGTCTTAAAGCAGAGGGAAATAAAACCGTGACAAATTGTCACGGTTTCAAGATGAAAGCACCTGACGGCAAGATGCGTCTCACTGACGTTGCGGATACAGAGCAGATGCTGCGCATTATACAGTCTATTCCGTCTCCTAAAGCCGAGCCTTTTAAAATGTGGCTCGCCATGGTTGGCAGAGAGCGTCTTGACGAAATAGCAGATCCTGAACTTGCCTTTGCAAGAGCTGTAGATTTTTACCGTGCGAAGGGGTATTCAGAGGCATGGATAAACCAGCGTCTTAAGTCTATAGAGATACGAAAAGAACTTACCGCCGAATGGCAGCGTTCCGGTGTTGATACAAGCAGAGATTATGCAATATTAACTGACGAGCTGACAAAGGCTTGGTCAGGACTGACAACTTCGGAGTACAAAAAGCATAAGGATCTGAAAAAGGAAAGCCTTCGCGACAACATGACAAATCTTGAACTTGTCTTGAACATGCTCGCAGAAGCTTCTACAACGGAAATTTCCAAAGCGGTGAACCCGCACGGTATGGACGAAAGTAAATCAGTAGCCCGTGAAGGCGGCGGCGTAGCTCAAAAAGCACGCAAGGACATTGAATCCAAAACAGGCAGGAAGGTCATCTCAAAGACAAATGCGAAAACGATTGACGCTCTGTCTGCGGATAGTGAAGAGTGAGAAAAGAGCTTCGTTTTTGTTGACTGTACGAGTAAGTGCGGCATGAAATAGTTTTTGCCTATTTTAAGTAAAAACTATTGATTTATTAGATGTTTTTAGGTATTATGTTGTAAAAAGGTGGTGATGCGCATGATACTTAGACCTGAATACTTAAATATTCTCAGAACTTACCGAGACGTACCTCTCGTAAAAATATTGGCCGGAATACGGCGCTGCGGCAAGTCTACTATTTTGGAAATGTTGAAGGAAGAGCTTCTCCGTAATGGTGTTCCTTCAGATCACATTATCTGTATACGTTATACATCAGAGGATTTTGACGATGGAATGACAGAAAAGGAAATGTACCGAAATATCAAGGAAAAAATGACTGAGAGCGACGTTTATTATCTGTTGTTGGACGAAGTGCAGGAAGTAGATTGTTGGGAGAAAGCTATCAACAGTCTTTTGGAGGACGCAAACACAGATATTTATATTACAGGCTCTAACTCAAAACTGATGTCGAGCGAAATATCCACTTATCTGACCGGACGTTATATTTCCATTCCCGTATTTACTTTGTCTTTTTCGGAGTATTTGGCATTTAAGGAAGGCAGTAATTTATCCCAAAGGGAGCTGTTGAATGAGTACATACGCACAGGAGGGTTTCCGATTGTCGCTATTGGCAGCTTTGACGAGCGAGCATCATATCAAATTGTAGAGGGTATATATAATACGGTGGTTACCTGCGATATTGCAAGACGTTATCAGGTGAAAAACTTTGATCTGTTTAACCGTGTTGTGAAATTCGTTATAGAGAATGTGGGTAAGACGTTTACCGCCAATGCCATTGTAAAATTTTTGAAGAATGAGGGACGAGCTCTATCTGTTGAAACGGTATACAACTATTTAGAGTGGCTGACAAAGGCTTTTGTGGTCTACCGCTGTTCAAGGTACGATTTACAGGGAAAATCGGTGCTGAAAACACAAGAGAAATTTTACCTTGCCGATGCCTCATTAAAATATAGTATTATGGGATTTAATCCAAAATCTGTTGCAGCTATGCTCGAAAATATTGTTTATTTTGAATTGCGCAGAAAAGGGTACGATGTGTACATAGGCAAAAACGAAAGCAAAGAGGTTGACTTTGTGGCCGTTATGCGTGACGAGCGTATTTATGTGCAAGTGTGTCTCAGAATACCGGATGAATCCGATCGTGAAATTGCAAATCTGCTTGAAATCAAAGATCACTATCCCAAGTATGTGGTGACATTGGATGAACTGGCTGTTGGCAATATAAACGGTGTTAAAATCGTGTTCCTTGCAGACTTCCTTTTATCCAAGACATACTAAAAAAGAAGAGGTTGCTCTTCTATCGAAACGCACAAGCCCTGCCTCTTCTTGGACAGGGCTTTAACCTTTACGCAGTTTTTGAGTCCTATGTAAGTCCTACGTTTTTATCGGTTTTATGAGAGGTATTTTTTTTAGTGTTATGGCGTGCCTGTCGGGATTCGAACCCGAGACCTTCGGCTTCGGAGGCCGACACTCTATCCAACTGAGCTACAGGCACAGATGTGAGATGAATCCGAGAAAGTATAACATATTTATTCTGATATTTGTGAGTTTTGTATTAAGATTGGTAGTGAGGTGATGTCTGTGGATGATATTTATTTTATGGGCGAGGCTCTAAAAGAGGCAAGAAAAGCTGCGGCATGCGGAGATGTTCCTGTTGGCGCTGTTGTTGTGCGCAACGGGGAGATAATAGGGCGCGGGTGTAACAGGCGAATTGCCGATGGTTCTCCGTTTTCGCACGCTGAGATGGTTGCGATGGAGAATGCGGCGGAGGATATCGGCAGCTGGCGTTTTGACGGCTGTTCCATTTACGTTACGCTGGAGCCCTGCGTTATGTGTTCCGGCGCTATCGTTCAGTGCCGAATGAGCCGTGTCGTTTTCGGCGCTCATGACCCAAAGGCAGGGGGCTGCGGTTCTCTGTACGATATTGTGCGGGATCTGCGTATGTATCACCGCTGCGTTGTTGTTTCGGGTGTTTTGAAACATGACTGTTCAGATATTCTGTTTCGTTTTTTTGAGGAAAGAAGAGGAAAACGCAAAAAAAATATTGTATGAGAAAAGAGGCATTGCTGTAAAAAGTTTTTGACATAGTGTGTTCTATACGCTATAATGCCCTTCGTTGAATTGTGTTTGACGTGGAGGGGTGGCCGAGTGGTCGAAGGCGGGCGACTCGAAATCGTCTTGGCGGTGCTGAGCTGTCACGTGGGTTCAAATCCCACCTCCTCCGCCAGTACAAGCAGCTAAAATTTAATATTTTTTCACGCGGAGAGTTGTCCGAGAGGTCTATGGTGAACGGTTGGAAGCCGTTTGCGGTGATGAGCCGCCAGAGGTTCAAATCCTCTACTCTCCGCCATTTTTGTGCCTTTTTGCAGACATTCTGCCCTATATTTCCAATAAAACTTTTCCTTACTTAATGTTATACTTGTTCTCGCAATTACTTTTACTATTTTGCCGGAGGTGACGCAATGGATATTCAGCCCTGCGGTTGTCTGCCTTTTAAGGTCTATCCCAAGGAAGGGGACAGGCTTGTTTTGTGTCCTGCTTATGTTTTCCCCATAGAAGTTTTCGAACGCGGCCTGATGACGCGCGTTAAGTATCTCTTTCAGACCGTCGTGGTGAATGCCTATGACGGCCGTGCCGAGCTTGTCGATGAAAAATGTGTTGACCCTGATTGCGATTTTTCCGTTGAAGCCTTTGCCGCGGAGTGTTTGGATGTAAAGATTTCTGCCGATATTGCCGCCGAAATCGCAAAGTATGATGCGGTGCCCAAGGATTCGCGAGGTTGGCGCAAGATAATGCTGAGCCGGAATGTGGCAGTGTGCGAGGATAGGGTGAAGCTTGTTTGGCGTGTGTACCTTGTAAGGAATTCCGAGGCTGTGGATACGTTTACGGGAGATGTCATCAAGTCTGCCGGGTTGCTTGGTATGCTGTTTTCGTAATGTTGCGGCTTGCATTTAATTCGCTCTCTTGATATACTGAGGAGCGGTGTATAGCACACACGAACGTAGACTGTAAAAATGTTGCCGAAAGGTTTTTTTACGGAGAGAAGCGTTCGGAGGAAAAAACAGGAGGGATTCACATGGGAGTAGTAAGTATGAAACAGCTTCTTGAATGCG
>CAZBYL010000003.1:0-8482 GCA_964496275.1 uncultured Synergistaceae bacterium
TTTTTGGATCAGTTCTTTTATCAGCCAGTCGGGCGTACTGCCGCCGGCGGCTATTCCGATGCTTTCTTTATTTTCCAACCACGTCCCTTCGAGCTCATCTGCATGTTCTATCCAAACTGCAGGAACTCCGGCGCTAACTGCTATTTCAGCAAGTTTGCGTGTATTTGCACTGTTATGGCCGCCTAAAATTATCATGCCGTCTACATTGCCTGCGAGACGACAGACAGAATCCTGGCGAGCCAGAGTTGCCTTACATATAGTATTATATACCTTTATCTCGGGAGATATAGAGACAAAAGCACTAACCAAGTCAACAAAAGAGGCAACCTTCTGCGTCGTTTGGCTAAGTATTCCGCACCTCTTACCCTGGAGATAAGGGGGGATTTCATGAGCATCGGAAAGCACAAAGACTTCCCCTTCGACATACCCCATTATCCCCTGAACCTCGGGGTGCTTAACATCTCCTAATATTATCACGATATAACCATCTTTGGAAAGCGAATTTGCCCTTTCTTGAGCTGTTTTTACAAACGGGCATGTTCCGTCAACCATTTTTGAGCTTCTTTCCCTTAATGATTCGTAAACAGAAGGCGTTACTCCGTGCGCACGCACGAAAGACACGGCTCCGTGCGGCACGTCTTCCGGTGAGTCCACAACAACGAGTCCGAGACGGCAGAGGCGTTCTATTTCCTGTGGATTGTGTATGGGGCTGCCTAGGGAATATACTTTTTGCGTCTTTGAGAGTTCTTCCTCCAGAGTTGTGATGGCTCTCTTCACGCCGAAGCAGAGCCCTGTAGGATTTGCAATATGGACTTTCATTCTAATTCTGTCCCTCTTCTAAGTGGCGCTGACATTTAATCCGAGCATCTTCCAATGCGTCCGAAAGTTTGACCTCGTCAAAATCATACCAGACAGCAGGCTCAAAATGTTTGAACCACGTCATTTGCCTGCGGGAAAAGGCCTTTGTTGATTTGATATCCCCCTCTATCGCATCAGAGAATGTGCATTTGCCTTGCAAATACATTACAAGTTCCTTATATCCGAAGCCCTGCAGAGCCGGCAAGTCGGGAGAATATCCTTTTGACAGCAGCCACTCAACCTCTTCCGGATAACCGCTTGCAAACTGAACTTTTACGCGCCGTTCTATATTCGTATAAAGGTTGTATCTGTCCCGTGTTAGTCCGATATAAAAAATATCGTAAGGAGAAGATATTCTTTCTTGGTGCTCATACCACCACCCGGCAGGTTTTCCGGTGATGCGGTATATCTCTAAAGCACGCATTATCCGCACCGGGTCATTTGGGTGGATTTTAACCGCCACGGATGGGTCAATAACGGCAAGCTGCTCGTAAAGAGCTTGCAGGCCGATCTCAGATATCTCGGCTTTCAATTGTTCCCTGACACAAGTGTCTTTCGGGATATCTTCAGACAGGCTGCCAAGCAGCGCCTTGTAGTAGAAAGCCGTGCCGCCGATAAGCAGCGGAGTCCTTCCCCTGGCTATAATTCTCGATATCGCGTCCGATGCCTGGAAAGCAAAATCTGCCGCAGAAAATATTTGGTCAGGGTCTGCAACGTCAATAAGATGGTGCAGTATTTCCTTTCGAATTTCCATATCGACTTTGTCAGTGCCCACGTTGAGATAGCGATAAACCTGTCTCGAGTCGACCGAGATTATTTCCGCATTGAGTTTCGCGGCAAGCTCAAGGCTGAACATTGTCTTTCCAACAGCAGTAGGTCCTATAATAGCAATAACAGGTATTTGTCTCTTGCTCATCTCTCAAACCACTCTTCAAGTTTTTTGTTATCAAGAATGTAAATAGTCGGTCTTCCGTGCGGACAGGAGTACGGGGTTTCGCAGCGTTCCAAACGGCGAAGCAGTTCTTCGGCCTCTGCCCTTCCGATATATTCTCCGAGTTTTACTGCATCCCTGCATGCCAGTCTTGCTATCCTCCACCAAACTTCCATGTCCCGTTTGTCGGGGTTCAGCTCTGTCTCAATTCCTCTAAGCGCTGAGCGCAGCATCTCTATTGGGGATAGATGCCCTTTACCTCGTATCATTGGCACTCCGGTCAGCCTGCCGTTGTCAGCAGCAAAACCGAGGGAGGCCAGTTCCGTAAGGTTAAGATTTACTTCGGGTAATAATCCGGACGGAATATCAACCGGTATGGTCAAAGATTGAGTCAAAACAGAATCTTTAAAACAGGCTCTTATTTCTTCAAAAAGTATACGTTCATGAGCTGCGTGAGGATCAAGCACGGCCAACGCATCCGGAAAGTCAAATAGCAAAAAACCTCTTGCCGTCTGCCCTATGTAATTTTTAACAACCAATTCCGGCGGAATTGCGCTTCTGTCTGCGGGAGTAAAGATAGTTTCCGCGGGCGAGGCGACCCTTGCAGGATAATCAGTTTGCGGCTTCCAACTTTCACTTGAAAAAATTGGATTTGTTCTGTCAAAGTATGCTTTTGGATCAGAAGCCTTTATCTCAAAAGTTTCTGCAATATTATTCATAGATTGACCGCCCTGCTCTATGGAGAAGCGTTTTGCAAATATATTTTGGGCCGCGTCATACACTGTCTTGAATATTTCCTGAGACTTGCGAAAGCGTACCTCTTCTTTTGTAGGATGAATATTGACGTCAAGCTGTTCCGGCGGAAGGTCTATCATAATAAGCCACTCACCGTAAGCTGTGGAGTCTCCGCCGCAGACAGCGGCTCTGACTGTAGCGTCCTGCACCCTTCTGTTGTTGACGAAGAGAGAGATTACTACACGTCTGCTGTCCGGAATAGGATTCCACCACAATCTTGAGGAAACGGCTCCGTTCGATTTTTCAGCATAAAATATTTTTGTGCTGTTTCCCCAACGAGACTCAAGAGAATCTGAAACACTGTCAAACGGTTCTATTTCCAATATCTTTTTATTATCGGAAAAGAGTCTGAATGTCATAGAGGGGTGTATCAGAGCATAGTCGTTCACAATCTGTATAATGCGGCGAAGTTCGGCCGATGCTGTTTTTAGGAATTTACGTCTTGCCGGCAAATTGTAGAACAGATCATCAACCTGTATTCTTGTGCCGAATTTTGCCGGAGTCTGTGCATGAAGGGTGATAACACTTCCTTCACACGCAATAATGCCGCCCTGTTCCGCTTGCTTTGTGCGGCTTCGTATCTCCATACGGCTGACAGCGGCAACGCTGGCAAGAGCCTCACCTCTGTAGCCCAAAGTTGATATGCTTTCAAGGTCGTCTATACTGCTTATCTTGCTTGTAGCATAACGCTCCAATGCAAGCGGCAGTTCATTGTAATCTATGCCGATACCGTCATCTTCTATAACAAAGGAAGATTTGCCGCCCTGCTCTACAAAGATTGTAACAGTTTCGGCACCGGCATCTATAGAGTTTTCTATTAACTCCTTAGCAACGGATGACGGTCGTTCTATAACCTCACCGGCCGCGATTCTCGTGGAAACATCACTGTCAAGTCTTTTTATCATCAGAAGTCCAATACTTTCCGGCTTTCCTTCTTAAGCCTGTATATCATCTGCAGTGCCTCCATAGGTGTCATCGAATCCGGATCCGACGCGGCAAGTTCTTCCAGAATAGCATCTTGTCTGATATCAAACAGAGTCATCTGGTTCTGTTCGTTTTTTACAAAGCTGTTTTTTTCCGCAGTCTGCGATTCAAACTGCTCTAAAAGTTCCTTTGAGCGGCGCAAGACTGCGGCAGGCAGTCCGGCCAGCCTTGCAACTTCTATGCCGTACGACCTGTTCGAAGGAGATGATACAACCTTATGGAGGAATGTAACGCGCTCGGAAGATTCTTCTACCGCCATGCTCAAGTTCACTATGCCGGGCAGAAAAGTCGGAAGCTCGGTAAGCTCATGATAGTGAGTGGCAAAGAGGACTCGTGCCTGGCGGCTTTCTTGTCCGTGCAAAAACTCAAGAACGGACCAAGCGATACTCAATCCATCGTAAGTTGACGTTCCGCGCCCAACTTCATCCAGGATTACAAGGCTTCTGTCCGTGGCGTGCCGCAATATATTAGCCGTCTCCACCATCTCAACCATAAAGGTACTCTGACCCTTTGCAAGCTCATCTCTGGCTCCGATTCTGGTAAAAACCCTATCAACCAGACCTATCTTGGCGCTCTCTGCGGGAACGTATGAACCCATGTGCGCCATAACGGCGATAAGTGCGGCAGTCCGCAGGTAAGTCGATTTGCCCGCCATATTGGGTCCGGTTATGATGGCTATCCTGCGCCCCGTGCCGCCTCCAAAGTCAAAATCGTTCGGTGTAAACGGTTCTTTCCCGAGCGAGACCTCAATGACAGGGTGGCGTGCGCACTTTACAATAAAGTCTGTGCTCATGTCCATCTCCGGGCACACATAACCCCGTTCGTACGCAACATCCGACAGAGAAAGCAATACATCGCAAATAGCTATGAACGACGCAGCCTTTTGTATTTCGGAGCTCTGTTTAAGCGCCGCAGCGACAAGCGATGAGTATATACGTTCCTCAATCGCCGCCATTTCAGCTTCGGCACCGAACATATCTTTTTCAAAGATTTTAAGTTCCTCGGTAATAAAGCGTTCACCGTTCACCAAAGTCTGTTTTCTTGTATAATTTACAGGAGCTTTATCAAGGCTGCCCTTGGGTATCTCAATGTAGTAGCCGAAAACTTTATTAACTCCGGCTTTTAAGGTTTTTATTCCTGTTCTTTCCCGCTCCGCCTCTTCAAAACGGGCAAGCCAAGAGGACGAATTTCTCGCTTTTTCTCTCCACTCATCCAATTCTTTGCTGTACCCGGAGCGTATTACACCGCCGTCACGTACAAAACGCGGCACGGCATCGGCAATGGCTTCATCAAGTAAAGTCGAAAGTTCCGCTAAATCCGGTATTTCAGCCCACACTTTCAGAGAATCCGAAGATCTCATTATTCTTTCTATTTCAGGAAGTGCAGAGAGAGTTTGCTTGATAACCAGCATGTCCGCAGGCACTCCCATATTTAGGGTTATTCTGCCTATCGCCTTTGCCATATCACGGCACATAGGCAGAGCGGAAGCCAATGAATTTCTCAGCTTCCTGTTGCCTATCAAATCTTTTATAGAATTTTGGCGCACGGAGATGGCGGATATGTCCTGTAACGGTGATAATATCCACTCTTTTAATAACCTTTTGCCCATTGGGGTTTTGCATTTATTAAGAACTGAAAACAGGGAGGTATTTTGAGGTTCTGTAAGCTCCAAGTTAATTTGCGTATTTTGGTCTAATATCAAATTTTCTGCCGGCAGTATCGGCACTACGGATGTTACGTGCTTCGCCTGTGAGAATTGAGTTTCTTCCAAGTATCGCAAAGCCGCATAGCTGACGGCCACAGCAGGATCTCTGTCATCAAATCCCATTGAATTTAAGGTTGCTATTCCCCACTTTCGGCAAAGCCAAGATGAGGCGCTGTGCTGACTGAATTCGCCCGCTTCACGTTCTGTAATGCTCAAATTCGGCCACACGGCAAGAGCTTTTAGCTCGCAAGCGGCGCCTTTCGGAAGAATTATTTCGTCAGGTTTAAAAGAGGAAAGGATTGAGGAGGCTTGTTCCCACGTAAAAGAGCCCGCACGCAAAACTCCGCTTCCGACAGTAAGAAGAGCAATGGCAACTTCCTTGCCGTCAAACTTGCACGCGGCTATCTTCCCGTCAGAATCCGAATTCTCGGGAATCCATGTTCCCGGAGTGATTATTCTGGTAACGCTTCTCTGTACCAGTGTTTTGCCATCAGGCTCTGTTATTTGCTCACAAATAGCAACTCTGTATCCGGCACTGACAAGCCGTCCCAGATACGAGTCCACGGAGTGATACGGAACACCTGCCATCGGAATGGCATTATCGGAATCTTTTGACCTTGAAGTAAGCGCAATGTCCAGCACTGCCGATGCCGTTTGCGCATCATCAAAAAACATCTCATAAAAGTCGCCCATGCGGAAAAACAGAAGACAATCCGGATACTGCTCTTTCCAGTGAATGTATTGTTCCAGCATAGGCGTCAGCTTAACCCCATGCGGAAGTTCCAACTTTATGCCCTCCCTCTGTCCAGATAACTTTGAAGCAGCAGCGTCGCGGCAATCTTATCCACTTTCTGTTTTCTGCCGCTTCTGGATACATCAGCTTCCAAAAGTGCCTGCTGTGCTATGGTTGTGGTGAATCGCTCGTCCCAGAACTCGATTTCAGTATTCGGGAAACGCTCTCTTATTGTATCAGTTGTCTCCCTCATCCTGACGGCTTCGGGACCCTCACTGCCGTCGGTGCGTTTTGGCAGCCCCACAAGCAGTTTGGGATTTTCATATTCGGACATTATTTTGCAAAGGTCCTCAAGCCAGTTGTCACGCGCTTGCAACACGGCAACCCCCTGGGCAAAAAAGCCCAGAGGGTCACTGACCGCAACGCCTATTCTCACGCTTCCTATATCAAGTGCTATTATTCTCTGCAAAGTTATGCCTTCTGCTTCATCGCTGCCGCAAATATTTCCGGTGCTTTCATGAAGGCATCGTTGAGCTTGCTCGCATCATTGACGCCGCCTTGAGCAAGCGACGGTTTTCCTCCGCCTTTGCCGCCCATGACAGCGGCTACTTCTTTAAGAAGCGTTCCCGCGTGAGCGCCTTTGGCAATAGCGTCTTCACTCGCCATAGACGTAATCCACGCTCTGCCTTCAGCTCCTACTCCGACAAGCATTATTACGGCAACAGGGTACTTGTTTCTGATTCTGTCACCTATCTGGCGAAGCAGATCGGGGGTTATATTCTCAAATTTTTCGAGAATGAAATCTACTCCGTTTTCCGTTGCGCACGGCTTTACGGTATTTTCAATGTCCGCCATTGCGGCTTTAACCTGAAGTTCCCTATTTTTGCGTTCGAGAACTTTCTTCTCGTCAAGAAGATCCTCTATCTTTGATACGATGGTGTCTGTATCCTCTCCGAGCATTGTAAGAAGAGATGTGAGAGCAAAAGATGTGCGCTGAGAGAGTACAAGAGCAGCCTCTCCCACGACAGCATTTATTCTGCGGATACCTGAACCGATTCCCTCTTCGCGAATAATCTTAACAGCGCCTATCTCACCGGTGTTCTTTACATGAGTACCGCCGCAAAGTTCTGTGGAATATCCCTTTATATCGAGAACACGCACTTCATCACCATATTTTTCATCGAAGAGAGCACGCGCTCCGCTCTTCTTTGCCTCCTCAATGGGCATAACAGTGGTCGTAACAGGAGTTACCGCTACAACCTGCTCAAACACGATGCGCTCAACCTCACGTATCTCATCGACTGTAAGAGGCGCAAAGTGGTTGAAGTCAAAGCGAAGGAAATTCGGAGTAACCAAGGAACCGGCCTGACGCACATGTTTACCCAGGACTCTTGTAAGCGCTTCATGAAGAAGGTGTGTTGCAGTATGGTGGCGTTGTATATTTTTTCTGCGATTCACATCAATCGCAGCTTTGACCTCACAGCCAATGCGTGCCGAACCATTCTTCACCGTACCTCTGTGGACAATCAAATCGGGAACGGGGTATATTGTTTCGCTCACCTCAAACTCAAATCCGTCGCATGAGAGCGTACCGGTGTCTCCCACCTGCCCGCCCTTTTCCGCATAGAACGGAGTGCTTGAGAGGACGATATCAGCATTATCGCCTTCTGACACAGAATCCTTATGCTCCCCTTCGCTTATGATTGCCACGATATCGGAAGAACATTCGGTTTCCGTGTATCCTCGGAAGCTGGTTGCTCCTATCTTATCCACAAGTTCTGTGTACACATTCTTTGAAATAACACTGCTGGTTTGCTTGCTTGCAGCACGAGCACGTTCACGCTGCTCTTCCATTGCAGCTTCGAATCCGTTTTTATCTACGGAGATACCGCGCTCGTCGCACATTTCCTCCGTCAGTTCAAGCGGGAATCCGAATGTATCATACAGAACAAACGCGACCTCACCAGAGATAACTTTGTCTTCGTTTTTCTCAACCTTGAGCATTTCGGATTCCAAAAGTTCACTGCCCTGAGTAAGTGTTTTTGAGAAACGGTCTTCTTCCATACGCAAAACCTGCTCTATGGCAGAGGACTGTTCTACAAGTTCGCTGTACTCGTCGCCTATTGAATCACGAACAACAGGAAGCAAGTCAACAAGGAAAGGCCTCTCTATGCCGAGGAGTTTTCCGTAACGCAGGCTTCTTCTGATAAGTCTTCTTAAAACATAGCCGCCTCCGTCGTTTGCGGGCAGTATTCCATCAGCAATCATAAATGCCGAAGCACGAACATGGTCGGAAATAACCTTTACGGCCATATCCTTTTTCTTATCTGTACCGTAAGAAACCCCGCCTATTTCACAAGCTTTGTGTATGATAGGCAGAAATAGGTCTGTCTCAAAATCGGTGCGGACTCTCTGAACAACGGACGCAAGTCTTTCCAGTCCCATTCCCGTGTCTATATTCTTCTTGGGCAAAGGA
>CAZBYL010000003.1:8492-76026 GCA_964496275.1 uncultured Synergistaceae bacterium
TTATACTGCATAAAGACAAGGTTCCATATCTCAAGGTAGCGGTCACAGTCGCAGCCAACGCCGCAGGTAGGCTTGCCGCACGAGTATTCCGGCCCTTGGTCATATATTATCTCCGAGCAGGGGCCGCAAGGACCCACAGGACCTGCCGCCCAGAAGTTATCATCCGCACCCAGACGGACAATGCGATCCTCTGTCAGTCCTACCTTATCTCTCCATATATCATGAGCTTCGTCATCGTCAAGATAAATGGTAGCATAAAGCCTATCAGGTTCAAGGCCGACTCTCTCCGTGAGAAATTCCCATGACCAGGGTATTATTTCATTCTTAAAATAATCGCCGAAGCTGAAATTTCCCAACATTTCAAAAAAAGTATGGTGGCGCGCAGTGCGTCCCACATTTTCGATGTCATTGGTGCGAACGCATTTCTGCGCAGTTGTGGCTCTTGTAACCTCCGGCGTTTTGATTCCTAAAAAATATGGCTTAAAAGGAACCATGCCCGCGATTGTGAAAAGCAGCGTAGGGTCATCAGGCACCAGTGAAAAACTGTGGTAGCGCTTACAGCCCTTCTCCTCAAAAAATTCAAGGAACATTTCTCTCAGTTCTTTACCCTTTCTGTACTGCATCTATAAATGCCTCCTGCAAATAAAAATTTAAGCAACCATTATTTTGTAAGAATTTCACGTGCCTTACGTGCGCTGCTGAAAACTGACTCTCTGTCGATTGTCATAAATTCCCCGTCAGAATAGACCATTTTTCCGGCTACGACAGTAGCTTTTACATCGGATGAAGAACCGGCATAGACAAGATAACCCGATAAGTTCTGCATGTTCCACCCTATATAGTGCGGCAAATCAAGGTCGACAAGCATCATGTCGGCTGTATAGCCCGATCTTATAAGACCCGTATTTTCAAACCCGAGTGCTTTGGCTCCGGCTACGGTCGCCATTCTGAAAAGTTCCGAAGAACTGAGGCATGTCGGATCACAATTAACTCCTTTGTGCAGCAGAGCGGCAAATCTCATCTCGTCCCACATGTCAAGTCTGTTGTTGCTGGCGGCGCCATCGGTTCCGATTGCCACGGATATACCGTCTTTGAGAAATGAAACAACGGGAGCAACGCCGCTTCCCAGTTTCAAATTGCTCTTAGGATTGTGAGCTATAGTTATATTATTCTTTGCATAAAAATTATCATTCTCCGTATCGATGTACACACAATGAGCCAAAAGCAAGTGCTTTACTTCGGACATACCTGTTTTTACAAGATATTCCTCGGGGGTCATCTTATCGTGCATTTCAGACAACGCCCAGTCTGACGAAGTCTCAAGCCAATGCAGCTGAACGCTCAATGAGTGTTCCTTTGCGGCATCTGCTATTTTCGACATCAAATCCATCGGAACCGTATAGGGGGCATGAGGCCCAAGCTGAACATTGACGAGCCCCGCCGCTCCGTTATACTCCTCGGCAAAGCTGATATTTTCCGTAAGTCTGGTGCAATCTGGGTCACCGACAATGCCGCGTGAAAGACCGCATCTCATTCCCGCCTTTATACAGGCATCTGCGACACGATCCATAGAAAAATACATATCTGCAAAACAGGTCGTGCCGGTAGCAAACATCTCCATCAGGGCAACGTTGGTACCTGTCTCGATGATATCCCCGTTCAGTCTGTTTTCCGCAGGCCAAATCCTGGTCTGAAGCCATTCCATAAGCGGCAGTTCTTCCCCGAGTCCGCGCAGAAGCGACATTGCCGCATGACCGTGCGCATTTACAAAACCGGGCAGCAGAGCGGTACGTCCGTGCCCGTCAAAATCACAAGAAGCCAAGCTTCCGCCGGGAAGCAATGATTCAATGAGAGCTCCGTCCGTGACTACGTCGCAAAGCTCGGCAGCCTGCATGGAAGAGTCCCATACAACCATATTTTTGTATATTTTTTTCACGGCTACTCCCTCCAGCTATTAAGGTACTCTGCCTGTTCTTCGGTCAGTTTTTCAATTTCTATGCCTAAAGATTCAAGTTTAAGCTCAGCGATATTTTTGTCAAGCTCTTCCGGCACATTATAAAGTCCGGGCTCAAGTTTTTCTTTGCTTATATAAATGGCAGAGAGGAGCTGCATGGCAAAGCTTAAGTCCATAATCTCTACAGGGTGACCGTCTCCCGCAGCCAAATTAACGAGTCTTCCCTCTCCGAGAAGGTGCAGTCTGCGCCCGTCGGGCAGTATATAAGTATCTATGTTATCTCTTGATGCAAGTGTTTCGGAAGCAATTTCCTTTAAGTCGGGCACATAAACCTCAACGTCGAAATGTCCCGCATTACAGAGCAAAACACCGTCTTTCATGCTGAGGAAATGCTCTTTGCGTATTACCTTTGTATTGCCCGTTACGGAAATAAATACGTCGCCTATCCTGCTGGCTTTCTCCATATTCATAACTTCATAGCCATCCATAAGCGCTTCCAATGCGCGATGAGGGTCAATTTCAACGACAACGACTCTCGCGCCGAGCCCCGAAGCTCTGCGGGCTGCGCCCTTGCCGCACCAGCCGTATCCTGCAATGACGACGTTCTTGCCTGCAACGATAAGATTCGTTGTGCGCAATATTGCATCCCATACAGACTGACCTGTACCGTACCTGTTGTCAAAAAGGTGCTTGCTCTGTGCGTCGTTGACAGCAAGCATCGGGAACGGAAGCACTCCCTCGGACGCCATTGCGCGCAAACGCTTTATGCCTGTGGTCGTCTCCTCGCAGCCGCCCATAATATTGGGAATAAGGTCGCGTCTTTCGTTAATGACCATCGAAACTACGTCCCCGCCGTCATCTATAATTATCTGCGGATCCCACTTCAGCATTTCGCGAATGTTGTCACTATACTCTTCCGCGCTCATTCCTCTGCGGCTGAATACGTGAATCCCTTCCTCAACCAAGGCCGCGCATATAGGGTCTTGAGTTGAAAGGGGGTTACTGCCTGCCGTAACAACCGTAGCCCCAAGAGAGCGCAGAACTTTTAGCAAGCATGCTGTTTTAGCCTCAAGATGCAGACACGTGCCTACGACGAGACCGGTCAACGGCTGAACGGGAGCTTCCTTCTCGGCAATAAGCCTGAGCACAGGCATATACTGCCATGCCCAATACATCCGTCTGTGACCTTCGGGTGCAAGTTTTATATCCGCAATATTAAATTCATTTCTCATCAGATTTCCTCCAATAATAAATTATTCTGAAAATAAATTTTTTATAGACTCAGAATAAGGGTATGTCAGAACACCCTTCTCTGTAATTATTCCGGCGATTAAATCGGACGGCGTGACATCAAAAGCGGGATTCCAAACCTTTATTGATTCGGAAAATATGGAAACTCCGTCAACTGAACGGACTTCATCCCCGCTGCGCTCCTCTATGGGAATATCGCCGCCGCATCGGCAATCAATATCTATGGTGCTCATAGGAGCTGCGATATAAAACGGAATTTCATGCCTTTTTGCTGCCACAGCAAGACTGTACGTGCCTATTTTATTGGCTGTGTCGCCGTTCGCGGCAATTCTGTCGGCGCCCGTTATTACAGCGTCTATCTTGACTCTGGACATAAGAAACGCAGCCATGGAATCACATATAACTGTGACATCAAAACCATCCTCATAAAGTTCAAAAGCTGTAAGCTTGGATCCTTGCAGCCTCGGACGAGTTTCATCCGCATATATTTTCAGTTTCTTGCCGTGCTCTGCCGCAGCCCTAAAAACCCCCAGAGCCGTACCATAGCCTGCTGTGGCAAGCGCACCCGCGTTGCAGTGAGTGATGACCGCGCCTTCATTCGGAAGAAGCGTCTGTCCGTACTCTGCAATAAGTTTATTTATCCTGATGTCGTCTTCGTGTATCCTTACTGCTTCACATTCCAACAGTAACGGCAGATCGGCAGAATCCGAGTTGCACTCAAAAATATCCGACATGCGCTTTAAACTCCAATAAAGGTTAACGGCAGTAGGTCTTGTGGCAGATAGGCGCTTGATTGCGGCTCGGACAAACTCCTTGCCCCGCCACGATGCGACAGCAACCCCATAGGCGGCCGCTGCTCCTATAGCCGGTGCGCCCCTGACAGTCATGTCCTCAATCGACAACGCCACATCTTCATAAGAAACACAATCCCTGAACTTTACCTCATTAGGGATAGTTCTTTGGTCAAGCAGTCGGAGTATTTTTTTGTCGGTCATCCATTCCATCGTAGTTGGAAGCATCAATTTTTCTCCTTAATAGTAATTTATCGCAACGTTACCTTGGTTACTGATGCAGAGGCAACTCCGTCTATAAATTCAACAGTAATTTTATCTTTGGACGACAACGATGCCGCACTTTTTATGGCAGGACCCTCAAGCTTTCTTGTAACAGAGTAACCTTTGGATAAGATATTAAGGGGGGAAGCAATGTTCAAAGCGGACGTCGCAGCGTCAAGTCTGCTTTGCGACGTGTTTATATTGTATTTAATAGTCTCGCTCATTTTTGAGGCTGTATTTTCAAGTTTTGTCTGAAGAGGCTCCAAATGCCCCTTCTTTAAGTTAAAAGCAAGCCTGCCGGAAACAGTAGACAGCCTCTCGGCAAGGCGTCCCAGCCGTATGTTCATAATTTGCAGAGCATGATTTTCGGTTCTGCTGAGGAAATTTACGACATCTTTTCCATCGGGAAAGACACGCTCCGCTGCACCTGACGGTGTGGGAGCTGCGGCATCCGCCGCCAGATCCGCAAGTGTGCTGTCTATTTGATGCCCTAGTCCTGTAATTACGGGAACAGACGACATTCTTACTGCCCTGACAACAGATTCTTCGTCAAAAACATCAAGGTCGTCCCTGTTTCCTCCGCCTCTTACCAGCATTATGACAGATATGTTTTTGAGCATCCTGCATTTTGCAAAGGCAGCTTCAATCTCCCCTGCTGCATCGCTTCCCTGCATCAGGCTCGGAACCACAACTATCTCCGTTGAAGGAAAACGCGCTGATGCAATCTTAATAACATCCTGTACCGCAGCGCCTGTTGGGGATGTTATAACCGCCACCTTTGACGGGAATACAGGCAACCGTTTTTTAATCCCGGGGTCAAACAGCCCCTCTTGCATAAGCCTGTTTTTTAGGAATTCCTTAGCTCTCGCTTTTGCTCCCTCTCCCAAGGGAAGTAGTTTGACCGCATAAATTTGATATGAACCTCTTGCTCCGTAGACATCAACACGCCCGCTGACCAAGACTTCATCTCCGTCTTTGGGCCACATAATAACGGAGGTAGCATTTGATCGGAAAAGTACGCATGCGACTCGTGTCTCGGCTCCCATAACGGTAAAATACGCATGACCGCTTGAATGACGTTTAAATCCGAGCAGCTCTCCCTTAACGGTGATGTTCTGCAAATCTTTTGCAGAACAAACGGCTTCTCGGATTTTTACGGTCATTTCATCAACGGTTAAAATTTTATCCGGTAAAAGTAGGCTCATTGTCCTAATTTGATGTATCCCTGCGAACTATTCTTCCGAGCACACCGTTCACAAAACGCCCGGAATCGGATGTCCCAAAACACTTCGCAAGCTCCACCGCTTCGGAAATAGCCACAGCAACCGGAACACTGGACGATATAATTCCCTCATACAGAGCTATGCTGATTGCGGCCTTATCCACTGCGACCATGCGCTCCGGACGCCATCCTATTATGTTGTCACGCAAAAGCTCTGAGACGGCCTCAATATTTTTGTACACGCCGCGCACAAGGTCGGAAGCATACGATATAACTTCTTCGGGTTCATCCTCAGAGGGATACAGAAGTATCGCCTCTTCTATATCTGCATCCGGCCTCATATCTATCTCATAAACAATTTGGAGTGCGATCTCGCGGGCGCGATGCCTCATTTGTGATTTTACGGAAAGAACCAAAACATCATCTCCTGAACTGCTCTAGTATTGTAGCCACCTGTTTTTGTCCGTCCTCAGTCAAGAAAATCCAGGAGATTCCATACCCTATTATTGCCGCAAACAAAGTCCACAAGATGCCCTTCAATCCAAGCTGAACAACTGCTGTGAGTGCCGCAGCCGCACCGGCCCAGAAAATAGGAAGAAGCCATATTGGGTTGGTCTTCGGATTATCCTGCGGCGCGATATTAACCCAATTTGTCTGAAGTGAAATCCCTGACTTTGAAAAAATATTATTAAGTTTTTCTTCAATCTTGTATTTCTGTTCGGATGAGGCGTTTTCCGGCACGGTTATATAGATATTAAGAAGATTTTTTTCTCCTATAAAAGAGAGCTCCTGGCAATAAAAATCACTGGGAAGCCTCTTGGCTACTATCTGTTTGAACGAATCGCCATCAACCCAGATTTTTCCGTATTCTGTTGTAGTCCAGAGAAAAAGCATAACAAACACCTCTCAATATAGGAGGCCGGGTTCCGAAAGGACACCGGCCTCGCAAAGTCATAGTTCTGGATCAGGCCTCTGTGCCGAAAGATTCGTAGGCTGTATCTTCCCTATCCGAATCTTCGGGCTGGTTTGTCTTTTTGTCACTGAAGGATATGCCCTGCACGTATATATTTACACCCTTTATTGTGTATCCTGTAAAACGTTCAATCTGTTCCTTAATGGCAGACTGAACATCCCAGCACACATCTGGTATGCGCAGTCCATATTTGACAGAGATGTATGCATCAATAAGGATCTCGGGAGATTCACCGTCGGATATGGAAATTCTCACTCCGTTGATAGTCTTCCTTCCGAGGCGCAAGTTTGCCATGAGTCCGGGATTAGCGGGAGAAACACCTTCAACACTGTTTAGCGCTTTTGTCGCTAATTGGGCAATTACTTCTTCCGAAATACGAATCTTACCTTCGAGATTTGACTGATCTATCGTTGCTTCCGAATCTATCTGTGCCGAATCTGCTTGAAAGAGATTCCCATTTTCGTTTTCTGAAGCCATTTTCACATGCCTCCCTTATATTTTAAGATGCCGAATGCAACATTATCTATTCGGGGATTTTGAAATCCTTGCCGCAGTGCGGGCAGATGAGATCTTCATCTTCTTCGTACATTGCCGGCTCGTAGAAGAAATCTTTGTCGCAGTGAGGGCATGTCACAGCCGTATACTCTTCTTCGTCAAAGTCCTCATAATCATCGTCGTCGTCTTCTTCGTCACAGTCGCACTCACACTCGTTCAGTTCATCGAGCTCGTCCTCAAGTGAGCAAACATCCTCATCAAGCTGCTCAAGGTAGTCGTTAAGTTCCTGATGAACCTCTTCATGCTCTTCAAGAGCATCAGCCAGCGAGTTCATGGCGTCAACCAGTGCTGAATAGAATTTCTCTTTCTCGGGTGTATCGGTGAGCTTCTGCCCATCGATCAGCCCCTTCAGGTATGCTATTTTTTCACGTGCGCTCATAAAAAACCCTCCTGTCTGATTTTTCCAGCAAAATATCGACTGTGAAACTAATTTTTTGCCCTTTCAAGATACTCTCCGGTTCTTGTATCAACGACAATCATTTCGTCGTTCTCAACAAAGAAAGGAACCGTAACAACAAGGCCCGTTTCGGTTGTAGCCGGTTTGCCGCCTCCTGAGGCCGTATCACCCTTGAAACCGGGAGGAGTATCCGTTATTTTCATGACAACAGAGTTCGGGACTTCCACCCCCATAACTCTTTCTTCGTACATATCCAAACTTACTTCCAAGTCATCAACCAAAAACTTAACTGTGTCTCCGAGAACCTCCGGCGACAGATAGACCTGGTCGTAAGACTCCATATCCATGAAGACATAATTGTCTCCATCTTTATACTGGTACTGAGCCGGTTTCTCATCAAAAACTATTCTCTCGAAACGCTCGCCAGACTTAAAGGACTGCTCAACGCCTGAACCTGTCTCGAGATTGCGAAGCTTGCCGCGGACAATGGCGCCGCCGCGTCCCATCTTGTGGTGAGAGCATTCCAAAATAACCCACATTCCGCCCTCCCACTTGATTTTTAAACCCGGGCGAAAATCGCTTGTGTCAACTATCTGTGCCATAAAAAGACCTCCCTGTAACTTTGCGGTTGCACCCAACCTTAAACTTAGACTCACAAATATGCCTGATAATCATAGCATAAAACATCACTATTTGTCTTTCACAAGCAATTCTTTTTTAGAGTATAAAGGTATTTTTACTAATTTCCCATCGTTTTTTCGTACGATCTTTATGTCCTTTGTCATCCTAAAAAACATCCCCGGTCTGTCTTCACAGGTTAAATGGACAAAAATTTGATATGTTTTCTCCGACACATACCCTTTTTCAGCAGCCTCGTCATCTTCATAAAAGTAAGGAGGCTCATACACCACTCCGGCCATCTCAGGCTGATACGCTGGTTTTTCATAATACTTGTCGGCTATATACACACTCACACTAAAATGCGGATTATTCTTAACAAACTCATCAATGTATAAATCCGGTAAGTTATACAATGGGGCTTTGCTGGCTGAAAACGCAGATTCCTTGAGAGGAGGCGGCTGAACTCTCCCTGTGCGAACCTCATCAAAAAACCATGTTTCCGCAAAATGAAGCAACTGTCTTGCGGCATGCTCTCTTTCATACGGTTCTAACGAGCGTGAGCTCTCTGCAAAACCATCATTTGCTACTTCAAGAGCGGCACAGGCAAAAAGCATCGCCAACAGCACAATCAGCAAATACGAAATTGCCATCATACCTTTTGATTTCCCGGTTTTGTAAGTTCTCATTCCAGGTAATTCGGAAGGTTATAAACAATTTTTACAACTCTTCGCCGATATTTCGATTTTTTTAAAAGAGGTTTGCTGGGTATCTCCTTTGGCCAAAGCTCCGCATCCGACACGTCACAATCGTCATCATACTTATAATCCCCTCTGATGAGAGCATAAACATCAAGCCTCTTTGCTTCGCTGTCAAATGAAAATCGTATATCCTCCACACCGTTGACCCTGGGCTGCTCTCCGCTGAGCCTGATATCGTCGCAATAAAGAATTCCGTTCTTACTGTAAAGTTTAGATGCGGCAAAAAGGCAAAGTTCGTCTCCGCGAAGGAGTTTAAATTCCCGTATACCGTTCATTGGAGCTACTTCTGCACTTTTCCTGTCTCTGCCGATCCATCGTACAATCAGAGGTATCTTATGAGGGCGCACCCTTTTAAACACTACACAATTCTTAACATGTGTCGGTCCGCCCGACTGCTTAGAGAGCACGCTGTCAATATCCAACTGATCGGTAAAGTATACTGTCTTTCCATCTTTTCCGAATACGAAATTTTCCTTTAATTTTATTTCCTGGGGTTGGACATAGACCAGCCTCAGCTCACCGGCATCCGCGCCGATCGGGCTTTTGCGCACGCTGATAGGTCCGTCCCAATAAAACGGAGCATAGAAACTTTCTCCGAAAGCCTTCTTAAATTCATCTTTGCCAAGCGGCATGCCTGTTGCACAATAATATACACGGTGATTCATTACGGAAGAAAGCAAAGACGCCCGTCCGCGGATAAGTCTTCTATCCCGCTCAATCGGAATTTGGTTTGATGCAATCTTTAAAACTTCAAAAACCGGAAAAATCATAATCGAAAGGATTGCCGTTACGACCAAAACCTCTGCAAGCGTGAAACCTCTTGCACACGAATCACGAAGTGCTCGGCCACATGAGCACTGCCGACCTTCTTTCCATGAAACCATCGACCGAAATATGTACCTCATAGAATTTTCCTTTGTCGCAGATTCTATCAACACGCCAAAAAGCATCTTTCGTTTTCAATTCATGCGGGTTCGTTCCGGTAAGAAGTTCGTCGAGAACACACTCTTTGGCCGCTTCGATGCTATGAGTCTCTCCCAGCTTCATGTGCAGTTTATCGCACAACTCAATTGTGTTGAACACCAAACAGACGAGAACCAGAACGACGGGAATAAGGACAAGAATCTCTACAAGCAGACTCCCGCACCTTTTAGTTCCCTTTTTAGGACATGTATCGTTCGATATCTTTAACGTCATGCGCGTAAGCAAGTGTGTCTCGGCGCGATATCAACCCTTCGTTATACATTCTGGCAAGATCCTGATCCATCGTATGCATCCCGAGGGACGCGCCAGTCTGTATTGTGTTGTTAATCTGAGAAGTTTTTGACTCGCGTATGTGGTTTCGTACGGCGTTTGTCGCGAGCATAAATTCCGTTGCCACCATTCGCCCCGTTCCGGTCAACAACGGAACAAGCTGCTGAGACAAAATCCCGATAAGTATTGAAGAAAGCTGCACTCGAATCTGCTGCTGCTGATACGGAGGGAAAACGTCTATAATTCTGTCGATGCTCTGCGGGGCATCGGGTGTGTGCAGCGTGGCAAGCACGAGATGTCCCGTTTCGGCCGCTGTGACGGCGGCCGAAATTGTTTCAAGGTCACGAAGCTCGCCAATCATGATAACATCGGGATCCTGACGCATTGCACGGCGAAGAGCCTCGGCAAAGCTTTTGGTATCGCTGCCCACTTCTCTCTGGTGAATAAGAGCCTGCTCTGATTCATAAATATATTCAATCGGGTCTTCTATAGTTATAATATGAACGGCACGTGTGACATTGATTTGCTGAACTACGGCAGCTAATGTTGTTGATTTTCCTGATCCTGTAGGTCCGGTTACAATAAAAAGTCCGTTATTTTTTTCGGCTACGCCGCGCACTCCCTCAGGAAGACACAGTTGCTTAATGGTACGAATACTGGGGGTTATAATCCTCAAAGCCAGAGTGGGATTACCCCTCTCAAAAGAGAAGTTTCCCCTGAAACGCTGAACACTTTCCGAACCGTGGCTCAGATTAAAGCTAAAATCATATTCTCTCTCCGCAGCAAAACTTTCCGCCTGCTCCTTGGAAAGAAGATTGTTCATAATGTACTCCATATCGTCAATGGTAACAGGCTCCGCACCGGGATGTTTTATCAAACTTCCGTTGACTCGTAAAGAGGGCGGAGTTCCTATCCCTATGTGGATATCACTGGCGGAATTTCTGATTCCGTCCAAAAGCAGAGCATTGAGGTCAAACGACGCCATTACTTCACTCCTAATCTATCATAGTGGTGCAAAGCATCTCTTCCACACTTGTTATACCGGCAAGAACCTTGCCCCTAGCCGATTCTCTAAGCGTTTTCATACCGTTTTTACGCGCGTACGCTCTTATCTCATGTTCAGAACTTGCATTATTTATCATGTCACGCAGAGCAGAATCTATCAGCATCATTTCTGAAATAACCGTACGTCCGCTGTAGCCGGTAAAACGGCAAGACGGACACCCAACAGGCTCGTATGCGACAGTACCCTGCGGTACGCCTATTTCGTTGGCAGTGACATCAGGTATTACATGTTCCCTCTTACAATTCGGACAAAGTTTTCTCACAAGCCTTTGAGCTAAAATTCCCCGCAGTGATGAGGCTAAGAGGAAATTCGGAACACCCATGTCAACAAGCCTGTTTATTGCCGTCGGGGCGTCGTTGGTGTGAAGTGTGCTCAAAACCAAGTGTCCGGTCAGAGCGATGCGAACGGCAAGGTGCGCGGTTTCCGTATCTCTTATCTCACCCACCATAAGTTTATCAGGGTCCTGACGTAAAATTGCTCTTAATGTGCTTCCAAAAGTCAGTCCTATCTTTTCATTAATCTGAATCTGTGTAATCCCGGGAATCGTAAACTCGACAGGATCCTCCAAAGTGATGATATTAACACCGGGATTATTTATTATTTCAAGAAGGGAATAGAGAGTAGTCGACTTTCCGCTTCCGGTTGGTCCTGTGACAAGAAAAATTCCGTGCGATGATGCTATCGCCGCGTTTAACGATGCCACAAGTTCATGTTCGAACCCAAGTTTTTCTATCCCTACATTCTCATTGCTCTGGTCGAGCAGACGAAGAACAGCCTTCTCCCCAAACATCGAGGGCAGTGTCGAAACTCGGAGATCTATTCGTTTTTGGCTTACTTTTATCAAAATTCGCCCATCCTGCGGACGTCTTTTTTCCGCAATATCCATACCGGAAAGAATTTTTATTCTCGCAATAAGGGGCAGGTGCAGGTTTTTGGGTATCTCTAGACTTGTAAAAAGAACTCCGTCAATTCTAAGGCGAACTCTAGTAACTCCGTCGGAAGGTTCTATATGTATGTCAGACGCCTTTTCTCTTACTCCTTGTTCAAGTATGCTGTTGACAAGCTTAACGACGGGTGCATCGTCCGTCGCAATCGTGGACACGTCCTGTGCCATTGAGGGCGATATTGTGACGGTGTCTCCGCCGATATTCTTTTCCTGCTTCATAATGTCTGCCATGGCTTCGTGAACGCTCGTTTGAACCCTGTAATAATTAGAAAGAGCCTTGCTGATATCAGATGCCGTGGCAACTTTTATATCAACATCACGTCTTGTCAGCATACGAATTTCATCTACAGCCAGAGCATCCATAGGGTCTGACATAGCAACACTTATATGGATACTGTCGGGCAGTTCCAAAGGAATAACATTCAGCCTTGTCGCAACATTTTCAGGAATAACCGCAAGCGCTTCCTGCTGAGGGCGAGTTTTTATCAAAGACACAAAAGGAAGCTCCAACTGTTCGGAAAGAGCTTCTGCCAAATGAAGTTCAGTAAGATAGCCGTTCTTTATAAGGACCTCTCCGAGCCGCATCTGGGAAACCTTCTGCTCACCAAGCGCGGCCTCCAAATTCGCCTTTGTAATTGCACCTGCATTTATCAGAAGTTCACCGAGACGCATAATCTTGACCGGTTTGCTCATATCATCATCTCCGCATAAAGTAATCTATGCAAAACTTTACGAACCAGGTGCAGCGTGCCCCTATATTATTACTGAATCAAACTTTTGTTGGGCATACTGTATACTTCGGAACTCCCAGAAGGGACATCAAGAATGTACGGAACAACTATAAACGCCATCTCGGATTTTATATGCTTGTCATTCCTTGTTTTAAAAAGTTCGCCGATAATGGGGATATAGCTGAGAACAGGGACTCTTACAACGCCCTTTGTCTTATTTTCCTGATACAGACCGCCAATTACAAACAACTCGCCGTTACGCACCCTAATCTGGGTATCCACATGTCTTTTGGTAGTCTCGGGCATCTCAGAGTTTCCGCTCTTTCTGAACTGCACTATTTCTCCTGTTTCGATCTTAAGTTTAAGCGTCAAGAACCCGTCCCTGCCTATCAGCGGCGTGATATCCAAGGTAGGACCTGTTTCCTGTTCCGAAAACTGGGGATTTCTGCTCTCGTCGAGGCCTGTCTGGTAGAGATAGTTGTGCGTCAGCTTTATGGAGGCTTTCTGACCGTCAAGCGCAACTACGGAGGGGTTTGCAAGCACCTTGCCCTTGTTATTATCCTCCATTGCCTTCAATCCGGCATCAAGCATCTTCATTGCAGGATTCACAACATTAACTGGGAAGGTAGAATCCGTCGTTCCGGGTATGGGCAGCTCTCCGGGAGTACTTGTACCCACCGGATCAACATTGCCTTCGAAATTGCCATACGTATAGTTAGTAGTAAGCCCGGATGCACCATACGTGAAAATCCAGCCTTTATAAACACCAGCAATCAGTGCCTCGACTTCTTGCTTAGCGTTGTCATTAACCTCAATAAGCCTTGCCTGGAGCATAACCTGACGTCCAGGGTGGTCTATTCTGTTCATAAGAGCCTCAATTTGACGGTGCTGCTCAGGCATTGCCGTTACAAATACGGAACGCCTTCTTTCATCCATAACGGGTGGATTAGGCAATGGTACAAGAGACATAATCATCGCAGAAACCTTGGATATCTCCGCATAGGCAACTTTATATTCTTTAGTTTGGTTCTTACCGAGGGTCTTCCCTATACTTTCCGACGTACCGATTACAAGAGTCTTGCCCATAAGTGCATACGTTAAATCGTTCATACGAAGCATGTAGGCAAATACTTCGCTGAACTTAGCTTTTTTAAATGAAAAAGTCATTGGATTGTCAGGAACAGTTGAGTCTATAACCAAATTCATATTTTTTAGATTTGCCAGCATACGAAAAACGTCTCGTACTGAAACCTCTCTCAGCTCCAAAGTCACTGGCGAGTTCATTCCCAACGGATCACTACTACTGATATGACGCGCCGGAGTCAGGACGGGAGGCTCCACATCCGACTCCGCCTTAAGTCTGATTGTAATCAGGTCAGAACCGGGCATGCCTCTCACATTGTCAACTTTAAGCTGCCTTTCCCCCGTAAGGACCATTCTCATGCCATCATTGTCAGCAGATACAACCTGAACTCTCTGCACAAGAGGATAATCATATTTCTGCCACCATTCGTTACTCATTTTCTTCGTAAACTTAAAAACGCTCCAGCCGTACTCGTCCCACCAATCCTGCTTATCAGTATTACGCGGGAAGCGCACTCCGGTCCATTCCAAAACCAAAGCGGCATCGGCACTGTCGGCAACTCGCGGCAGAGGCATCTTTGTACCCCTTATTTCCAGAATCACATCATCTCCGCCTATCTGGCGAACACGCATTCCCTCAATCACAGATTTGAGCTCTTTAGTTTCGGCCAAAGTCTCAACACCCAAAGCAGGGAGAGCGGCAAACAGTGATATCAGCAGGAAAAATATTAGTGCTACAAGTCTGTGCGGTGCTTTTCGTTTGTCCATGTCCAGCTCACCCCTTTTGCATCTATTGCTGTAACTCTGCCCTTGCCATTTCCAAAAACGGAACCTACCCGAAAAATCTGCCCCGGTGCTTCGTCATCAATGTCAAGTGTAGCGGCACCTCCGCCATCCAAAATAATAAGGGCCTTGATCGTTACGGCAGGAATTATGTTTACCGAGGCCAATGCATCACCGGAAACAGCATCATCCGCCATCATAGCGACAGGAGAACGTCCTACGGCTTCTCCGACAGCAATGAGCTGCTCGCTTTCGGCACGATATCGTCCATAAGCTTCACTCATTTTTGTTATTAAGGCAATTTCGTCTGTCACTTCCTGGGAAGGACCTGAAATAGCCTTTCCGAGTAATTTATCGTCAGATGAATAATTCTTCAGCCAAACAAAATTGCCCATGCTGTAAAAAGCCGCAAATACAAAAAAAAGAAATATGGCAAAAAACGAATAGAGCTTCTTTCGTTCCTCAACGGAAGACGGTAGCCTTATTGATGAATACTTCAAACGATCGGCAAATTCGGAAAAACCGCTCATTTTGCCGCCTCCACTGATGGTGGCGCTGGATTTAGTTTTGCCTGTACAACGAACATAAAATCCACTCCCCCCGTTGTAGGACTGGAAATATTCAAGTTAGAAACCCTAAGCAAAAGATTGCTCTCTCTGAAAGATAGCAACAAACGCATCAGGGCAAAATAGTCATTTGTTCCGCTGATATTGAAACTGACAAAATCACCCTCATCATCACCTTTTATTAACTCGGCATCGGACATACCTACGGAGTCCAACTTAGTTATAAGGAACGAGTAAACCTGCGTCGGAGATACGGCCTCGGCAGGAAGCTTCATACCGTCAAAATTCACGTTTGACTTATAATACATAAGTGACTCAGACTTACTTTCAAAAATTCTCTCCTGAAGCGCCGTTTCACTTCTCATCGAGGATACTTCCTCGCTCAGCAAGCGTACATAACGCATCAGCGCAGTCTGTGCCGCTATCAAAAGCACTGCAAAAAGAGCAACGGATATAAATTGGCGTTTGGATATCTTAGTAAAATCTATATTAGTCATCGGGCGTCTCCTGATTCCACAGCCGCAGGTATTTCCGTGGCTGCATGAGATGCGGCATTCAGCAGCGGCATTGGAATAAGTTTCAAGTTTACGGAATACGTAAACAAACCGCCCGTCCCCGCAACCGGTTTAATGTCGGGAAGTGAGGCAGAATCAACACACGCAATGGACGCAAGCGCACCGGCAAGAGCCAATACCGCTTCTTCACCTTTAGCTTTTCCGGTAAGTGCAACATCTGTTTTTGTCATTTTCACACTCTCAACAGACACTCCGTCCGGAATAACAGCGATAAGTGAAGAGAAAAACTCTATGGACGGAATATCTTCAAGCACAAAGCTCAACTTGTCTTTATAAACCTGATTTGACGCGACAGCCTCAGTATAAGAAATATTTACGGAATCCAACTTTGAGCTTACGGCGGCAGACTTTTCAAGCAGCAACGCACGCTCAGAGCGAAGTGCATAAACCTTCCAGCCTCCCACAGCCAAAACTATAAAAGACGCTATAAAAAACAAAGAAGCAACGGCAAAGACGGCAAGATGCTTGTAACTCTTCTCGCCCTCATCCGCAGTTTCTTTTCCGGGAATCAAAAGATCAAGTCTAACTACCATAGAATTACCTCAGAGCCAAACCGACAGGGATTTCCCAACTGTCGCCGGCGTTTCCAAAATCTATGCCGTGTATCTCCATACAATTTACATTTATGATTCTTTCCACCGAAAGATACGAACTCATCATGTCGGACAGCGTAGCGTCGGCGCCCGGCCCGCAGAGAAAAAGTTCTTTTGCTTCAAAACCTCTTATCTGGGACAAAGCAAACTGGAGAGAAGAACGAACCTCCTTGATAAACGCAACTTGCTGAGCGGCATAATCTTCATCTCCGTCAGGTAATTTCCGATCTATGCCATCAAAACCGATAGACATACTCCTGTAAAAAACACCGTTTCCCTTCCACGAAAGAATGAGAACAGAGCGGCTCCTGCCGGCATATACATATACAGACGCATCCGAAGGCGGAATCAAAGGAGTCGCAGCACGCTCTATCGCTATCTGCGCGGGTTCGATAGCATCAATTTGAAAACCGTGAGCCGCTGCGGCATTCATAATATTTTCCACTAATGAAAGTCTTGTTGCACACACGATAAAACGTTTATCAACCGCATTGTTCGGAAGCGGGTACTCTATTTGAGCCATATCAAAAATTCCTTCCTCTGTCGGGAAAGGAAAATAATTTTCAAATTCATAGCGAAAAGCAAGCTTCGCCTCAGGCAAGGTCATACCCGGCAAATTTACGATGCGAAGAAGAGAATCGGACGTCGGAAGCGACACACTGACAGGAATTTTTACATCAGAAATTTTTGTTGAAAGATAAGAAAAGCACCGATCCAAATTTATTCCGCCCTTAATAAATGGATCATCATCGAACTCGGGCACACCGCTCACATCCCCGCCGGCATGATCCGTCACAGAGTATGAGCCCACAGAACCCTGAACGGCGAGATAACGAAACATCCCCCTGTCGATCAAAAGCCCTGCCCTAGATTTTTTCTTACTGGAAAATAACTGCATCAATGTACCTCACGCAAAAATGGCTTAAAATTGGAAAAATCCAAAATCGGCAAATGAAAAAAACTCAGCAGGAATCGCCGCACACTTTGTGCGGCGATTCCTGCTTGTTAGTCTGTAGTGTTAGTCAGCTTTTCTAAGCGGAATAGAGAATAAATCTCCACTTACCGATAGACCTGCTGTGGACTGCATTGCTTTGAGCTTGTCTTTGATGCCGGAAGCTGTTGATGTACCATTATACTGAACGCGACACGCCGTTTGGTCACCTTCAATTGTGAACTTATCGTTGGTAGCAAGCAATGGAGAGTCAAGATATTTGTCAACAGATGCCTTATTAGCAGGATCAACGGGCCATGTATTGTAGTCCGCATAGCACATTATTGCGGCTGCCTTTACGTTGCGCATGTCGGATACGATCTTCGTTGCCTCTGCCTTGTCCGTTGCCGCTCCAGTTGAGAGCATCATCATGCCTGCAAGTATACCGATAATAATAATGACGATGAGAAGCTCAACCAGTGTAAAACCCTTTGCCTTACGATACTTCTTGAGAATCTTGTTCAATTTTGTTTCCTCCTCTTTGAGTATTATTATACTTTTTACATTCGCACAGCACAAAACGTTAGTTCCATCTATGCCGCATCCTGTAACAGCGTGATTATTGCACATATATAGTCTTTTTGTCCAGTATACAGAAACATTTTGCCATAAATTAAAAGTTATATTTAGACGCGTTCCTGAAAATTTTACAATATATTCATAAGTTAGTAATATTTCTAAAAATATAATTCCTCAATGAAGAGCGAGAAGTACCCGCATAAAACTGCGCCAAGTTACATGAACGCCTGTATAGCGGATATTATTGGCAGGAAGATGGCAAGTACCATAAATCCGACTATGATACCTACAAATATGACCATTACAGGCTCCAATATCGAGCTGAGTCTCTTTATTTTTTCCGATAGTTCCGACTCATACCAGTCCGCAACCTTCACCATCATATCATCTGTACGTCCAGTCTCTTCTCCGACAGCTACCATGTGAGCGATCATAGGCGGGAACAGTTTTCTTTCTCGCATAATGGCGTGCATAGAGCCCCCCATAGATGCGGAATCCCTCATCAACAAAAATGCCTGCTTTATTTTTTCGTTTGACGCGACATCGGCAGACATTTCAAGCGCGGTTAGCACTGGGACGCCCGACGTAAGCAGCGAGGACATCGTTCTAAAAGAACGAGAGACTGAGGACTTGTACAGGATATCCCCAAAGATAGGCAGCTTAAGTACAAATGTATCAATGTAAATTTTTAAAGACTTGACTCTGCGCAGGTATTTCACAGCAAAAAATACAATAAGAATCGTAATTGGCAATAGAGCCCAGTTCTCTTTTGCCCAATTTCCAAATCTGAATGTCATCTCAGTGAGAAGCGGCATTTTTACATTCATATTCTTAAACGCTTTCTCAAACTGAGGAATAACGACAGCAACCATTACCCCAAGCACAAGAATGGCTATGGATATTACTGCCGTAGGGTAGGTAAGAGCCGATATGATTTTTTTGCGAAGTGCCTCTTGATCTTCCAGGAACCCGGCAAGCTTAGCCAAGCTACTGTCCAACGCACCAGACTCCTCTCCCGATTTTACAAGAGATGAGGTCAGTGTATCAAAAATTTTAGGGTGCTCGGCAAGAGCGGCACCGAGAGTAGTTCCTGAACTTACCCTTTCGTATACGGCAGAAATAACTCTCTTCAGGCGTTTGCTCTCCGTCTGCTCAACAAGTATCTGTATTGCTGAAGCAATCGGAACACCGGCCGATATCATTGTGGACAACTGTCTGAAAAATATCGATTTGTCTCTGAGTTTTATCCTTGGAGACAAATCAAAGAATTCCTCCCAGTTAGTATTTTTGCTTGCAACGGACTCACCTATCTGCAAAGCTACCTCGTGGCTTCTTTCTATATTTATGGGAACCCATCCGTGGTCTCGTATCCACGAGACCAACTCAGCCTCGTTATCGGCGGTTCTCGTTCCTGACATATTTTTACCGTTTGCCGCTTTGGCTTTATATTTAAAATCCATTGAACACACCTGCCGTAGCCAAGTTATATTGCATACATTGTACATTAAACGCTGTTTCACGCAAGCAATTTTTTTCTTTCTGATAGTTTTACTTTTAGCGCGGCGGACCGAAAAACGTGTTCAAGAAAAAGGAAGCACGAAAAATGCGGAACCACAAAACGTGATCCCGCATAACGTGACTTGGTATATTAAGAAAATATTAAAAGTATTTTGATTTTATATAACGTAAGTTCCGTCATTCGGATTATATTTATAATAATCCGAGAACTTTATATTGAATATAGACTTTGCCGTATCGGTAATGCTTATTTTGTTTTTTACGAGTTCCTGCCAGAATCCGCTGTTTGAGATATCACCCTGTATTATTACACCGGTAACAATGTCGCCTCTAACTATTATGCGTTCATACCCAAACTTACTTTCTCGTGAATAAACCTCCTCACCCTCCAAGGGGAGAGCTGTTCCGAGAGAAAGCGTTTTAAGTCCGAAGAAGTTCATGGTGTTCTTAAGTCCATACCTGTTTTCGTATGGGGTCTTGATGCCGGCCATATTCTTCGCCGCTACAGCTCCCTGTTCAACAGCGTTCGGCCATATCCCGGTTATCCCCGCGACATCACCCGCAGCCCAGACATTGGGAACATTTGTCTTCATGAAGCAGTCAACACAAACAGACTTATTGACATCTATTCCGCTGTCGGCAAGAAAATCCACGACAGGGCGCACGCCCGCCGCCATTACAACGAAATCACACATAAGCTCCGTTCCTCCGGCAAGTAATACCGATGTAATATTACCAAGCTCATCGCTCTTTGTACCGGAGGCTTTTTCACTTAGGTAAAATTTGCAGCCTGCCTGCTCAAACAACTTCTGGTACTCGTATGCAGCTGTGTAGTCCAATTGCAGCGGGGAAATCCTGTCTGCCATTTCTACAATGCTGCACTCTATTCCTCTTTCTGTAAGAGCGTACGCTGCATCCAGCCCGACCAGCCCGGAACCTACTATCACACACCTTGTGCTGCCCTGTATTTTTTGGGTTATTTTTTCTGCATCGTAAACATCACGCAGTCCCAAAACATTTGGCGCCGTTCTAAGATCCCCGATTGGCGGCACTATATATTGCGCTCCGCTTGCAATCAGCAACTTGTCGTAGGGTACTGTTCTTCCGTCATCAAGAATCACTTCGTTATTATCCGTGAAGACTTTTACAGCTTTATGTCCACTTATCCAGTTAATGTTGTACTTATCAAAGAAATCGGCTCCGGAGAAATTTATCTCCTCCATCGTCTTGTGACCGCCTATAAAGTGGTGAAGCATGCATCTGGAGTGTACTTCCGTATCGGCGGACAGAATTGTAATGTCTGATGCTTTATCGAGCGTCCTGAGTGTCTTTGCGGCGCTTATTCCGGCAGCAGAGGCGCCTATAATAAGGTATTTCATTGCTCCACCTCCTCAACCCATATCGCCTTCTTAGGGCAGGCTTTTACGCAGCTCGGATCTCCGCCCTTGTCAGCACAAAAATCACACTTCACAACCTTTGTACCGGTAAGACGGTCCGGCTTCGGCAGTCCGTACGGGCAATTCATAACGCACATGAAGCAATTTCCGCACTTGGATTCGTCATACAATACATGGCCGCTTTCTTCGTCTTTTTGAAGAGCGCCGCTCATGCAGCTGCCGGCACACATAGGTTCCGCGCAGTGTCTGCAAAATATCGGACGGTATTTGCCGTCTTGCGTCTTGTATATGAAGTTTCGCGTCTCATTTGCGGGGTCGGTGAGATCCACAGTGTAGACATCCGACTTTCCGTCTTTGCGGTGAGCATCCATACATGCCACGGAGCAGTTCTTACATCCGTCGCATTTGTCTGCGTCAATAAGAATCCGTTTCATTGTCCCGCTCCCCCTTCACTATATTTTAAGCGCGGCGCGTTTTTCCATAATAATTTTTTCGAGTTTATCCGCGGCGGAAACAGCATCAGGGTCTATAACAACCTGACCTCCGGTCAAAGCCTTCATGTCTTCTGTAAGCACTTTGGTTACAAGAGCGCTCCCCGTTATAAACGGGGGCTCTCCGAGGTGCAGAGGCAATCCAAGCGCAAGCCCGAATGCACCGTCCGCAAGAGCCTGCTCCTCAAGCCACTGCGGCGCGGACAGAACCAACGGAAGCTGCGGCAAGTCTATGCCGATTGCTTCCGCAAGTTCGGTCGCCACTATCTCTAATCTTCCTATGGCAAGGCAGGGGCCAAAGTTCAATACCGGCGGTATCCCGAGTGCCTTGCAAACTTCTTTAAGTGCGGGGCCTGCAAGTTCGGCTGCTTCCGGTGTCATAAGCCCGCAGTTTTCAAGACCGCCCGATGAGCATCCGGCGGAGAGAACAATAATGTCTTTTTTGATAAGCTCCTTGGTGAGCTCCACTGTAAGCACGTCATGCCCGCCGAAGGTTAGGTTTGAACATCCTACAACGCCCGCGACTCCCTTTATTTTTCCGGAAACGATGAGATCAATCAAAGGCTTCCAATTACCGCCGAGGAAATTTTTCAGCGATACTTCCGAAACGCCTGTAATCGTATTTTTGTTGCCATGCTGCGGAAGAAAATTCAGACATATTTTAGGGCGGCGATTCTCATAGGAAGTGATAATTTCGTCTATAATTGCATTGCTGTCCTCAACTCTGGTGGCAAAAACAAACGGACGGTATTCGGCATTCGCTTTTTTTGCTACGTCATCAAGGCATATCTGCTTTATCATAAGCTCATCGCATATAGGCTCAATTCCCGGAAGCGTGCAGTTAAACTCGGACAGTACCGCATCTATGGCTCCTGTTGCAAGAACTGCCTCGGACGTGTAATTGTTTCCCGCATGCCCGGTAAAAATCTCGGTGTAATGGGCGCCGCGAAGCTGTAAATCCTGCCCTACACACGTGCATCCAACAAGCCTGAACCCCTTTGCTCCGACAGCTTTTGCCTTTTCTACGACATCCGGCTCTGTAAGTCTGTCCTGTAAATATGAGAATGTGGAGTGTTGGTGTCCCGTTATCATGATGTTAATATAATCGGGATCAATTACGCCGAGCCCGACGGGAGCGGGTCTTATTTCCGGCTCGCCAAGCATAACATCGTTCAAAAGATTCGTAAGAGTAAGACCATATATGCCGGTGGATATACCGAGTTTGAGACATGTCAGCAGCATATCGACAGGGTCGGAATTCAGGTTTGTAGAACACTTGACCACACCCTTTACGATTTCCGCATTTGCGCCTCCGGGCAGGATATTCAGCTCCTGCCATTTTTTGAAGCGTGGTGCGTACGCCATCTTTTCTGTAAGTTTCATCTTTTCATATTCAGGTCTGTAGATATCATCAAGCACGGCCTGAGCAACAGCAAGAGCCTTTTCATACTTGTCGCCGCCGCTTACGCGGAAGAGGGAACACAACCTTTCAAGAGTCTCCTCACCTTTTATAACACCACGTGCCAAAGCGGTATTTTTCAGATTTAAGGCAGTGTTTTCAACAACATGGATATAACACCCCGAACCCGACGCGACTGCACGCAGAAAATTGCGGGCGACTATAACGTCTGCTGTCGCTCCGCAAATACCCTTGAGGGAATCCGGCGTTATCCTGCATGGCCCGTTGGAACAGAGACGACAGCACACACCCTGAAGACCGAAGCCGCATTTCACAGACTGGCCTTCCACACGGTGGTGAGAAGTCTGCATGGGTAAAGAGCGTATGTAACTTTCAAGAGGTTTATCCGCACTGCTGCATGTGTTGCATCCGAAGCACTGATTCATAAGTATCAAATCCTCTCTTATTTAGATAAATTTAGTCCAGTTTTAAGTTATAAAAAAACGCATAGCCAAAAAGCAATGCGCTACAACCAAGTTAATCTTCCTGTTCACACAGTAAATCTTTAATAAAAATATTCTTCAATTCATCATCTATAGAGCTTTGTAAATTGCAGAGATGGTCATGGACAGTACACCGATTTCCGTGTCCATGTCTCCACGTGCACTTGTGAGTAGGCGAAACACAGGAAGATATTATCCTGTCCTCCCCCATAACGCCGAAAACATCATACAAAGAAATCTTAGCCAAGTCACCCACAAGCTGACAGCCGCCCATAACGCCTCTCTGTATCGCTAACATATTTGCTTTTTCCAACTTCTTGACAATCTTGTACGCAAAATGGCATGGAATAAACTCCGTCTCACTCATCTTTTGTACACTATGCAGCTCACCGTCGGCAAGGGCTCTGAGTACCCTTATCGCATAATCAATTTCTCTGGTTATTATCATAACCTTGTCCTCCTCACAACGAGAGCCTACTCTTTGTGGACCATTATAGTCATATATAGCCCGTTTGACCAGAGCAGCAAAAAAATAAATTTAATGTTATGTAAAACGCGCAAATCAAATACAAGCATATTGCATGAATTGGAAATCATATTGAATTTGTTTACTATTTAACCATGCAATATAAAATCAATACAATAATAAGTTTTTTACACCAAATATTGCTTTACGTCAACTCGAATTACCTGAGAATGCAGACAGAAATTCTACGTATATGTAATTTTGTCAATGTTTCAAAACATTGTGCCGGAGTTCGCTATGGTGATTTCCATTGTCTTCAAGTATCGACGGTACTGATAAGTTTTAGATGAAAAAGCGAGGGGCGTGCTGATATGCGATACCCTGCTACTGAACGGAAAAAAAGGACGCTCCCCTTCACCACCCCAAATTGCACACAGAAATAAAAAATGGGCTCAGCCGTAATTGGCTGAACCCTTGTTATCAGTGGTCGGGGCGAGAAGAATTGAACTTCCGACCTCCTGGTCCCGAACCAGGCACGCTAACCAGACTGCGCTACGCCCCGAAAGCGTTGTGAATTATAGCATCGGAAACGGATCTCGTCAAATGCCGGATGCTCTTATGAGTCTGTCATAGAGAGCGAGCCCTATACCGTGTTGTGAGGGTGTTTGAGCGATGATTACGTCTGCACCGCTTTTTTCGATTGTTCTGAGTGCGCGGAAGAGTTCTTTCGCATATTCATTTTCGTCGGCGAAGATAATTTTGACAGACGGCTCTCCGACAGGCAAAACAGTTCCTATCCACGCCCACTTAGATTTGCCAGCTTTTTGTTCAGCGTCGGCAGGGAGAGACATCTTTAGAGGTATAACAGGTGCATAGTGTCTGTACCTTGTGCCGGGCGACCTTTTGATGATGTTATTATCTTGAGGAAGCAGCACACTGTCTCCGAGCGCATCTTCTATCATTTCTTTTGATATCCCGCCGGGACGCAGCAATACGGGGCTGTCTCCCGTCATATCCAGCACTGTCGATTCAAGACCTACTCGCGTGCTTCCTCCGTCGATGATGAGGTTCACTTCGTTTCCTATGTCATCCAAAACTGTTTTTGCGTCGGTAGGGCTCGGACGTCCGCTTTTGTTGGCACTGGGCGCCGCGATGGGAACACCCGACGCTTCTATAAGTTTGAGAGCGATACCGTTATCAGGCATGCGTACCGCCGCCGTAGAGAGACCTCCCCTTGTACGGGAAGGAACTATCGGCTTGGCCTCCAGTACAATTGAGAGAGGGCCTGGCCAGAATTTATCCATCAAGTATTTTGATCGCCAGTTTACGGATACGACGCTCTCTGCCATTTCGAGTGAAGATACATGAAGGATGAGAGGATTGTCGGAAGGACGCCCCTTTGCCAGATATATTTTCTTAACCGCATCTGCGTTAAGGGCATTTGCACCGAGTCCGTAGACTGTTTCGGTAGGAAATGCTACAAGGCCGCCGTTTCTTATTATTTCCGCGCCCTTTTTAAAGATTTCCGGCTCTATGCCGTCGTCATTTTTCAGAAGAGCCGAGAGCCGTTCTTCCATGTTTTCCGTCATATCAGATATTTGCCCTCCATGAAATTCTCCATGAAATTTTTGCGGAATTCAGGGAAGCGCCCGTCTATTATGGCTTCTCTTGCCTTCTTCATAAGGTTTACGAGAAAGTGGAGGTTGTGCCAACTGCAAAGCCTGGCGGCGAGTATTTCTCCGGCTGTGTAGAGGTGGCGAATATATGCTCTGGTAAAGTTTTTGCACACGTAACAGTCGCATGCGGAATCTATGGGAGAGAAGTCTCTGGCATAGGATAGATTCTTTATGTTCATCCTTCCGAAATTAGTCAGCACACAGCCGTTTCTGCCGTTTCTGGTCGGCAGTACGCAGTCAAACATGTCAATTCCCCTCGCAACCCCTTCTACAAGGTTAGTTGGAAAACCGACACCCATAAGGTATCTCGGCTTTTCCTTGGGCATTTCCGGGCATAACGAATCAAGGATGCGGTACATGACGTCATGTTCCTCCCCCACGGATAAACCGCCTATGCCGTAGCCAGGGAAGCCGATCTCTTCAAGTCTTTGTATGCACTCTATCCTTTGTGTCTCAAACATCGAACCCTGAACTATTCCGAAAAGGGCCTGATCTTCCCTCGTGTGAAAGGCTTTGCACCTTCCGGCCCAACGTATTGTGCGCTCCATAGCGGAGCGTGAGTATTCCTCCGTCGTAGGCCAAGTGACACATTCATCAAAAGCCATCGCTATGTCGCTGCCGAGTTTCTGCTGTATGTCCATGGAGTCTTCAGGACGCATGAAGTGTTTGCTTCCGTTCAGATGAGAACGAAACTCAACTCCGTCTTCCGATATTTTGCGCAAATCAGACAGGGAAAAAACTTGAAACCCGCCGCTGTCGGTGAGTATGGGATGTTTCCACCCCATAAACTTGTGCAGGCCTCCGGCTTCTTCCACAATGTCGGCACCGGGGCGCATGTAAAGGTGATATGTGTTGCCAAGTATTATCTGTGCGCCGAGCCCTTCAAGTTCCGGCGGTGTCATTGCCTTTACTGTTGCCTGAGTGCCTACAGGCATAAAGACCGGAGTTTTTATGACGCCGTGCGGAGTCGTGAGTTCCCCCGCTCTGGCTCCTGTCGTTGGGCATTGTGCTATTAGTTTATACTCGAACATTGGCTGCCTCCCATTTGAAAACAGTGCGTACGTTATTAAAGACTTGAGCGGAGAACTCTTCCGTTGTGATGCCTTTGAGCATAGATATCATCTCATAAACTGACTTTACATGGCAAGGCTCGTTAGGTTTTCCTCTGTAGCCTTGAGGCGCCAGGTATGGAGAGTCCGTCTCGCAGAGTATTCTGTCTGATGGCACATACATTGCTATCTCCCGCAGTTCCTGATTTTTTGGAAATGTAATAGGGCCGGCGAAGGATATGTAAAATCCCATATCAAGCGCGGCTTTTGCATGTTTTTTTTCTCCCGAGAAGCAGTGAACGACTCCGCCAATTTTGTCTGCGTTTGCCTCTTTTAGTATTGCAAGCGTCTCCGAGTTGGCGTCTCCTTCGAATTTCATGGCTGCGTCTCTTATGTGCAGTACTATAGGCTTGCATATATTTCCGGCAAGCTCTATTTGCTCCGAGAATATTTTTCTTTGTATATCGCGCGGCGAATTATCGTAAAAATAGTCCAAACCTATTTCTCCTATTGCGAGAACATTGTCAGAGGACGCAATTTCCTTCAGCTCTGAAATGTAGGATGACGCAGTTTTTTCCGCTTCATGCGGGTGTACACCCGCGATGGCCTTAATTTCCGGCATAGGCTTGTGCGCGGAAACGAAGTTAAGGGCTTCTATGCTTGACTCTATGTCCGCTGACGCGAATATCATGCCTTTTACATCATTGGCAAGCGCATTCTCGAACACTTTTTCCAGTCCGTCCGGGTAATACTCTTTGTTTATGTGACAGTGAGTGTCTATAAGAAACATCGTTATATCTCCTCAAAAAAGGGCGGGCAAAGCCCGCCCTTGCAATAAGATGCTATATGTATTTGCAGCGGCTTTTATTAGCTGATTCTGCTGCCGACTGGAATGGAGTCGTCCAACACCGTAAGCAGTGTGAGTATTTCCTGACGCGTTTCAGGGCTTTCCGCAGCCAAGAGCATTCCGTTGCTCTGTACGCCGCGGAATTTGGCCGGTTTCAGGTTTACCAGTACGATTATCTTCTTTCCCTCAAGATCTTCCGGCTTGTAAAACTCTCTGATACTTGAGACTATCACACGTTTTTCATACCCGAGGTCGAGGTTCAGTATGTATAGTTTGTCTGCCTTGGGTACAACCTCGATTTTTTCTACAAGCGCCACACGGAGGTCAAGCTTGGAAAAATCGTCATACTCTATCTGCGGCTTGGGTTCAAGATATTTAAAGAAGGCCTGTGGGTCTGCTTTTGAGCGCTTCTCCATGTCTCTCGCTTCTTTTTCAATTTTCCATTTTTCGACATCTATGCGCGGGAAGAGTATGTCACCTTTGTTGATGACAACAGGAGCATCGAGTTTTCCCCATGCCCACTTGTCGCGTCCGCCGTCAAGCGGATTGCCGGAAAGTCCGAGCTGTCCCCATATGCGTTCGGCAGTATCTGGCATAAAAGGCGCAATCAATATAGCCGACAGTCTGAGTGACTCCCAAAGAGTTCTCAGCACAGCGTCAAGTCTCTCCGTTTCACCCTCTTTGCCCAGTTTCCACGGCTGTGTTTCATCAATATACTTATTTGACCTGCTGATGAACGCCCACAATGTTTTAAGAGCATCGTCAAAAGCAAAACGGTCCATAAGTTCTGTCATATCTGCGACAGTTTTGTCGGCCATATTCTCTATTTCTTTATCAAGCTCGGTAGCCGTGTAGCTCATCGGCAGTTTGTTATCGCGGAATTTGCCGATCATCTGTAAGCTTCTCGAAAGCAGGTTGCCCAGGTCATTTGCAAGGTCCGAATTTATGCGCTGCACAAGAGCCAGCTCGGAGAAGTCTCCGTCGTGACCAAACGGGACTTCGCGAAGGACAAAGTAGCGGAATGCGTCAACGCCATACAGTTCCGCCATTTCGAATGGGTCAACGACATTGCCGACAGACTTTGACATTTTCTCGCCTTCAACAGTCCACCATCCGTGAGCAAAGACACGAACAGGCGGATTAACTCCGAGTGCCATGAGCATTGCCGGCCAGATTACACAGTGGAATCGAATTATATCTTTGCCGACAAGGTGACGCACGGACGGCCAATATGTCTGCCAAAGTCCGCCCTCCTCGGGGAAATTCATCGCCGACAGGTAGTTGATAAGCGCATCAAACCAGACATATATAACGTGTTTGTCGTCGCCCGGAAGCGGAATTCCCCACTTGAGGGTCGTACGCGAAACGGATTGGTCACGAAGCCCGCTTTTTATAAAGCTGACTATCTCGTTGTAACGTGACTTCGGCATTATCGCATCGGGATGCTCTTCATAAAACTTAAGAAGCGGTTCCGTATATTTTGACAGTTTGAAGAAATATGTCTCCTCCGTCATTTTTGTAAGGGGGCGGTGACAGTCGGGGCAGGTCTGCCCTGCTCCCATTTGAGCCTCCGGTACGTACGTTTCACACGGAACACAGTACCAACCTTCGTATTCGCCTTTGTAGATGTCTCCCTGCGCTATCAGACGGCGAAAAACTTCCTGGACAACCTTTTCATGACGAGCATCGGTCGTACGGATGAAATCATCATTGTTGATGTTCAGTACGCCCCAGAGCTTGATAAAGTTTTCGACGACTTCATCGCAAAGCTGCTTCGGCGTAATTCCTTTTCCGTCGGCTACAGTCTGAATCTTCTGGCCATGTTCGTCCGTTCCCGTAAGAAACCACGCTTTTTCTCCGCCGGATTTATGCCAACGAGCAAGCACGTCCGCCGCAATCGTTGTGTAGGCATGTCCTATGTGAGGGACATCGTTGACATAGTAAATAGGCGTAGTGATATAGAAATTTTCTTTCTCCATTTATTTAACCTCCCCGGTACAATTTTCAAGAATGTACCGTTTTATTCTGTTTCGAGGGATACAATACTTTATTGAGAGCAAGTTTGCAACATTTTTCGTTGATTCTCCGCATAAAGTCATTTTTTCAGCCTCTTCCATCCACACTGAATCGTCAACCGAATCGCTTTCGTCCGAACCTGAGACAACACATACAAACTCGCCCCGTATTTTTTCTTCGGGCAGTATATCTTTAAATGTATTCAATGTTCCTGTTACCGTTTCTTGGTGTATCTTGCTTATCTCTCTTACAAGCACTGCTTTTCTGTCTCCCAATACCTCGCCCATAAGTTCAAGCTCGTTTATTATTTTGTGCGGCGACATATAAAAAACAAGAACTTCTTTTTGTCCGCAAAGAGATTTGAGACGAGTTTTTTTCTCTTCTCTTTTCCCCTTTAAGAAACCGACAAAGAGGAAAGACTCCATCTCCATGCCCGAGAGCAAGAGCGCGGGAAGCAGCGCGTTTGCCCCGGGAAGGACGTCATAAGGAAGTCCGCATTCAATAGCAGCTCTTATTATCACACCGCCCGGATCCGAAAGACCCGGGGTTCCTGCATCGGAAACGAGAACGACGTTATCACCGTTTTCAACTCGCCTCATAAGCATATCGGCACGCTCTGCCTCGTTATGTTCATGGCACGAGAGAAGCGGCTTTTTTATGTCGTAATGGTTAAGCAGTTTCAAAGTGTGTCTGGTATCCTCGCACGCGATCACATCCGCATTGCGCAGAGCACTGAGTCCGCGCAGCGTTATATCCTCAAGATTTCCTATCGGGGTGGGTACTATTATTAAAGGCACTGCGCACCCTCCTCTATTCTGTAGGCATCAAGTAATTCTTGGGTTTCGTTCCCCTCGCCGTCAAGTACAAAGAGCGGCGAAGCTATCCTGAGTCCGTGACTTGCGGCCCGCATTGCCTCCACAAGAGTTACGGTAGACATCTCACAGGGTCTGGGATAGACGGGCTTCATGAGCTTTGGCGCAATGTTGGCGGAGTTCAGCATCGCAAAGAGCTCTCCTACGCGGTTCGTCCTGATGACCATGTCGAGGTATCCCTTATTCTTCAGCAGGTATCTAGCAGCAGCAATTACATCATAAAGGGTGCACTCCGCCCCGTGAAGAGCGGTGGCAAGAGCATCAGACGGACTTCTGCGGCTGTTATTTGCTTCGTCATAAGGAGGATTTACAACAATTCTGTCGAAGCTCTGAGCTTCCCACAGTTTTTTATAATTTTTCAGATCGCCTACAATGAAAGACGCTCTTTCCTCCAGACCGTTATACTTGGCATTGTCGGATGCCATTTCTATAAGGTGCGGCTGAATATCCAGCCCTTTCACCGTGTAACCGCGTTTCGCCAGTATCAGGGATATCGCACCGTGGGCACAGCCTATTTCTAAAATCTGCTCTCTTCTCCTCGGCTTTACAAACGATGCAAGAAGAATTGTGTCGAGATTTACTCTTGGACCGCTGTTTTCGTCCGGCTGTTTTATTTTCAGAATTCCGTGTAAAAGGTCTTCGCGTGCCTGCGTCACTATGCCCAATCCTCCAGTCTGACTCCTATTACCTGCGAGAGTCCAGGCTCGGACAGAGTTACGCCATATAGAACATCCGCGCGCTCCATAGTTACGCGGCGGTGCGTCATGGCCAGTATCTGTCTGTTCTTTGCGTATTCCTTTGTCAGTTCGGAAAATCTTCTTAAGTTCACTTCATCAAGAGCGGCATCTACTTCATCAAGAACCGCGAGCGGGCATCCGGCAACTTCCATTGAAGCAAACAGAAGAGAGATAGCGGCAAGTGACTGCTCTCCGCCCGATAGCTGATTTATGTTTTGCGGATGCTTTCCCGGCGGGCGTGCTACAACATCTACGCCTGTGTCCCATATTGTTTCGCCATCCGTCATCTCAAGATGAGCCTCTCCCCCGCCAAAAAGCCTCTGGAAGAGAAAGCAGAAACGTTTGTCCACCTCTTCCAATGCGTCGGAAAATACTTTATGCGCCTGTTTATCAGCGTCGTATATGAGTTTTTCAAGCTCAGCGGCACCGGCCCGAACATCGTCAAGCTGTTCTCCGAGAAACGCGAGTCTGTCTTTGAGACTCTGATCTTCTGAAAGCACTCCCATATTAACTTCACCGAAAGATTTTATTCTTCTGTCTCCGTCACGTATTTTTCTGCGAAGCTCCTCTATGTCAACGTCATCGGGAAGAACAGCCTCGCCCGGGTATGCATACTGTTCCTCCCACGTGTTGATAAGTTCATCAAGCTCGCGCTCTGTTTCAGCTTTTTTCGTTTCTATTCTGTTTATAGTTTCCATTCCGCCGCGAGCACGCAAATCTGCACGGGCAGTTCTTTCTCGCATATACTCACGTTTCTTTTCCAAATCAGCATAACCGGAAACATATATTTCCATTTCTTCGACAAGAGCTTTGCGTCTGTTGTGTATTTCAAGACAGCTTTTGCCTACGCGTGCAAGGTTAGATCTTTCCCTAACGCAAGTCTGGTCAAGAGAACTTATCTCTTCATCAAGATTCCAGACCTTATGCTCTTCGGCGCGAATCTCATTACTGACCCGCTCCATCAGAGCAAACTGGGAACGGAGGCGCTCCGCGGCGACTGCGGACTCCGCACGAAGCCGTTCTCTCTCCTCTATTAACAAATGGTCGTCCTCTATGGCTGACGGAAGGTTCCACTTCTCCTCAAGTTCATCGAGAGCATTTAATATTCCGCGCCATTTGATTCCCTCGTCCTTTATAGCTGCAAGTATGCGCCCTCGTTCACCTTCCATACGTTTTTGCTCTTTTGCGTATGATTCCTTTTGGTCGGTCACAAGTGCAATGCGTCCGTCAAGTTCTCTTACACGCCTTGTATAAGATTCTTTCTGCTCCGCAACGGATAATTCGTCGGCCTCGGCCTTTTTAAACTCGGCAGCGCACCGTTCTGCATTTTTTGCCGCCTTGTCCGAGTCTGTTTCCAGCTTTGCGATTTGGGCTTTAAGCTCTATCGCTTTTCCGGTCTTTTGAGATTTACCTCCGGAAACTGTCCCGCCTGGCTGAAATACATCGCCCTCAAGAGTTGCGACCGGCCCCTTAAAACCGGAGCGTACAAGGTTTTGCCCCACTCCGTAGGATTCCACAATCAAAAGGTCGCCTAGTATTTGCTGAATTGCAGGAAGCCAGTGATCTTCGACCTGTACAAGTTCTATTGCCCACCCGACTATACCTTGCATGGGAAGTCTGAATGATCTGTCGGGAAATCTCGGACGGCATCTCTCAAGCGGTAAAAATGTCGCTCTGCCCGCAGCGTTGGTTTTAAGTTTGTCTATACAGCGCCCCGCCTCTTCCAAGTTCTCAACAAGCAATTGGAATTGGCGGCCGCCAAGATAAGCCTCAAGCGCGGAGGAAAGCGACGTGTCACAGCTAAATACATCAATAACCGCACGCGGCGCAGCATCCAACCTGTTCAGCTTGGCAGAGGACAGGAGAAACTGTACAGGGCGCGGATATATTTCTGCCTGCATGGAATCGGCGACTTCATTCAGTTTAGAACGTGCCTGCCCGGCCTCTCTCCTCGCGCGCTGTAACTCGGCTGCCAGATTCTGAACCTTTGCGTACAGTTCACCGTGAAGCGTCAGGAGTTTTTCCTGATCGGACAAGAGCAAATCTCGCTCCTTTTCAAGCTCTTTGATCTGCCCGTCTAAATCATTACGAGGGTCTGCCGCACTGTTCTTTTTGTCTTTTATATCAAGCAAATCCTTGCCCAGGAAAGAGAGTTTTGCTTTTACTTGCTGAAGTTCCGCCTCAAGGTTGCCCTTCTCTTTGTTCCATGCTTCTCGTTCTTCTCTTTCATGTTCCATGCGCTCGTTGTATTCGCGCCATTTTTTTTCTATTTCCTCAAGAGCTTTCTGTGCCAAGTCAAGAGATTCTTTTGCTTTTTTATTGACGGAGTTTGCATCGCTCTGTTCTTGCAAAAGGGCATCAAGGTGAGTTTTTGCTCTGTTGCGCTCATCTTTTGCCTGAATAAGCCTGGCGTTTGATGAGCGCAATGTTGAAGCGGACGAAAGCCCCGATTTTGTTAGAGAATCGTATCTGTTTCTGCACTGCTCAAGTTCCCATGTCTGCTGCCGGCGTGTCTGCGCAGACTTCGCGAGTTCGTTTTCCGTGTTTTCTAAGCCTTTTTTCCATATATTAAGAAAGAAATCCAGTGAGGAGCGGTCGGCATACGCCCTGTCTATTTCCGATTGCAAAGAGAGTATGGCCTGTTCTGCGCGGCATCTTCTGAGCCAGTAGAGAAGCTTGCGCTCTTCTTCTATGCTGTCGAGTATTTCTCTGAGCTGCGCGGCTCTTTTAACCTCGGGAGCTATTTCTTCACGCCTGAGATTAAGCTCTGCCATTATATTACGCAACTGTTCATACTCCTCTTTGACAGTTACAAGCCTGTCAGACGCCTCCATGCGCCTCTTGCGGTATATATCGATTCCGAAAAGGGTTTCGAGTCTCATTCTGCGGGCAGAGGGTCTTTGCTGTATAACTTCTGCAACTTCACCCTGACCTATAAAAGCAAAACGGTCGCCTTCAAGCTTCCACTCTCTTTTTACATCGTCAAGCTCTGTCAGAGTCTTTCTCATATTATCAACAAACGCAACAGTTGCACCGTCAGGAGCGGAAACACGCCGTTTGATGGAGCAGGTTTTTGTTTCGTCTCGCAGTTGGAGAGTAACCTCCGCATCCTTCGCGGCAGGCATACTTACAGAGCCCTGAAAAAGCAGGTCACTTTGTCTGCTGACACGCAAACGCCCTGCGTTGCTGTCTCCCAAAGACCAACGAAGAGCGTCAAGAAGGTTACTCTTGCCGCTTCCGTTCGGGCCGACTATTGCGGTAAACCCAGACGAGAGAATGAGGTCGTGAGAACCGCCGAAGCTTTTGAATCCTTTAAGTTGGAGACGACCTATGTACAATTGCCCAGCCCTCTCTTTTCTGCAGAGCACTTATTCTGTGTTCAACCTGAGTGAGCCCGCCTTGGCTCTCAAGTCTGAATTTTCCCCATGAAAAATCGGGACAGCCCCTTATAAATATTTTTTTATCAAACTCTTCTTCCCAAAGAGCAAGGAACGTTTCGGCAATATATTCCGCTACGGAAGTGTATGCCTCTATCAGCAAAGCTTCTGACTTTGACGAAGAGATTACCTTGCGGATGAATCGTTTTATCTGCATTGCAACGCCCTCTTCTCTCGGAACCCATCCCAAACCGCCGCAGAACGGACAGCCTCTGCTCATAGCGGCTCTTATGTCTGTTCTGGCACGCTTCCTCGTAATTTCGACAAGTCCGAGTCCCGTCACTCCGTACACTCTGGCTTTGCATTTGTCGTTCTTGAATAGTTCCTGCAGCTGCAGCACCAAATTATCTTTATCTTCTTCAGTATCCATGTCAATAAAATCAACGACAACGATTCCGCCGAGCGCCCTGAGTCTGAGCTGTCTTGTTATTTCAACGGCAGCCTCCATGTTTGTTTTAAGAACTGTGTCATTAAGATTTTTTGACCCCACAAATTTGCCGGTATTAACATCTATTACCGTGAGCGCCTCTGTCTGGTCGATAACAAGGTATGCCCCGGAAGAAAGCCACACTTTCCTGTCCTGTAATTCATCAAGCTGATTTTCTATGTTATACACATCAAAAAGCGGGATTTTACCTTTATACAGGCTTATCTCCATTTTCTTTTCAGAGAAGAATTTTTGTACAAAGGCTTCTATGTTTTCCTTGTCTTCCTCTGTATCAACGACAATCTCTTCAACGCCTTCGGTCAGTTCATCTCTCAGAACTCTCTCAAGCAATCCCAAATCCTTATGTATAAGGCATGGGGCGCTGTTCTGTTTAGCCTTGCGCTGAATAACTTCCCACTGTGCCACAAGCTGATCAGCATCCTCGATCAGACTTTCTATGTCACAATTTTCCGCGACTGTCCTGATTATTATTCCGAAACCATCCGGACGTATCTGCTTTGCGATGTTCCTAAGCCTTGCTCGTTCTTCCTCTTCCTCAATGCGTTTTGACACGCCGGTCTCATGACCGCCCGGAATGAGAACCATAAAGCGGCCTGCAAGCGATATTCTCGGAGAGACTCGTGCGCCCTTGCCCTTTCTTGCATTCTTTACTACTTGTACAAGCATCTCTATTCCCGGTTTGACATCTATACCGTGGACATCGTCAAGATAGAGAAAACCGTTGCGCCCGTCGCCCAGATTGAGAAAAGCGGAGTGCATGCCCGGCAGTACGGAATCAACTCTGGCTTTGTATATTTCTCCTGTGCGCTGGTGTTCCAACATTCTCTCTACAAAAAAATCATAAAGCTTGCCTCTTTCATCTAAAATGGCAATTCTTATCTCCTCAGGGTCGATAAGGTTAGCTATTATTTTCTTCGTTAAAGTATCAGCCATGTCTACACCTCCCATATCAAATGAGCGGAAGCACTGTTTGGGATCCGTCGTTCCATGTTCCGACGCAGTTTCTTACAATTCTCAGCTCAGACCAACCGGCACAAATACCGCTTTCTTTGAGCGCCTTGACAAGACACCCCGCGCTGCAGTGTTCCAAGTCGCCTATTGTCACTGTCACAGTGCCGGATTCTATGGAAGATTGAAAAAGCACGCCTTTAGCGCGAACTTCATCCTCAATAACTGCAAGAGCACGCTCGTCCAATGTGAATCCTATGCCGTCAATTCTGTATGTGCCTGCGGTAGTCAACTTTGCAAGAGCAGAACCATCGACTTCTGCGGATTTTATTATCTCTATACCCTCTGGAATACAGGAATTCCATTTTTCAACAGAGTCTGACGCCCATTCGTTAAACCAAAACTCGGCGGGCTCCGCAGACCCTTCCACACCTATTGCAAGCGGGGGGCCAAGGCTGATATGCGGGTGCGGAGAGTATCCTTGGGTAAATTCCTGGGATAATCCTGCCCTTCTTGCCGCACGGGAAAACATGGTAGGAAGATCCATGTGGTTTACAAATGTTATCCAACCGCTCTTTTTAAAAATTATTCTTATTCTATGCATTGCCGCACCCTCTGACATCAGTATGTCCCTGCCAGCCGCAATAGTTGCATCCGTCGCGACAGTCTTTCGTCAATATTCCGGAGATAGCCAGCTCTCTTTCTCCTGCAAGGTAGGTCTTTGACACGCCCGAATCTATCATGTCCCAAGGGAGAGGTTCATCAAGCGGCCTGGGGCGGCTTACATAGCTGTCGGAATCTATTTCCAGATCTCTGAATACTTCCATCCAGCGTTCGAAATTAAAACATTCCGTCCAGCCGTCAAAGCGTTCTCCCCTCCTCCAAGCTTCCTCTATGGCATCAGCAAGACGCTCATCACCTCTGGCAAAGACACCTTCAAGGTATGTCTGGTCGGGTTCGTGATATGAAAGGCTGACTTTCCTGTTTCTTATGCTATTTTTTACAAAGCGCCCGCGCTCGCGAAGCGAGGCTCGGTCAAGCTGGGCTTCCCACTGAAACGGTGTGTGCGCTTTTGGGACAAACCCGGCAAGCGACGCGTTGACGTCTCCGTGCCTTTTATGTTTTTTTGCAATGGAGACTGCTCTGTTGCATATATCAATGATTCCGGCCAAATCTTCTTCTGTCTCGGTCGGAAGTCCCATCATAAAATAAAGCTTTACTCTGTCCCAGCCATGCGAGAAGGTTGCCTCAAGAGCCGCTTCTATATCGGCATCCGATACGCCCTTATTTATCACATTTCTTAGCCTTTGTGTTCCGGCTTCCGGTGCAAAGGTGAGACCGCCTTTACGTATAGATTCAAGCTCAGCCGCCATATTGACAGAGAAAGCATCTACTCTGAGACTTGGAAGACTCAGCTTAATTTGATTTTCAGCAAGCATTGGCCCAAATTTTTTTAATGTTTCCGCAAGCTGTGACCAGTCGCAAGTCGCAAGCGACAAGAGTCCGACTTCTTCCCAGCCCGTGTTTTTTAAAAGCTGACGAACCTGCTCCACAACAGAGTCTGCACTTCTTTCGCGCACAGGTCTGTCAATCATTCCTGCCTGGCAAAAACGGCATCCGCGTGTGCAACCTTTGAAAGCCTGCACGGCAACCCTGTCGTGAACAATTCCTGTGTTGGGAACTATCATCGACGTATGAAAAAATGTCTCGTCAAGATTTTCGGCAATTTGCCTTCTGACAGGGGTATCTCTCTTTACAGCCGGAACATACACCCCGTCTATCTTTGAAATTGCCTGAAGTCTTTCTTCCCTTGATCGTCCTTTAAGCTCATGAAGCGTTCTGTAAACATCAGGAAGTAAGACCTCCCCGTCACCTACACAGAAAGCATCTATAAAAGGGGAAACCGGAGCGGGCGACAGTGCCCCGGGGCCGCCGGCAATTACAATAGGGTCGGAATCCTTTCTGTGTGCCGAGCGTAATGGAATACCGCCCAAATCCAGGATCGTAAGTATGTTTGTGTATGAGAGTTCATATTGAAGAGTGAAACCTATTACATCAAATTCCGATATCGGGCGTTTGCTTTCCAACGCCCACAGAGGCGTTCCGGTTTTTCTAAGAGCATCTTCCATATCCATCCACGGAGCATAAACCCTTTCCGCGTCCGCGAAGCTAAGGGATTTTGTGAGAGAATAGAGTATTTGGAAACCCAGGTAACTCATTCCGACTTCGTAAAGGTCAGGGAAAGCGTAACACACCCTAAGTATGCCCGGAGAATCTTTTACAGGGCCGCTGCCCCATTCCCCGCCGACATAACGTGACGGGCGCTTAACGCCGGAAAGAAGCGAGCGGCGCGTATCCGTCTCAAAAGATATAGACATTTTTCTTTGTCCTCCTGAGATGGCGCATTATATGCAGAAACATAACGACGACATCTAAATTTTACCGTGACACTCTATTTTTTATGCCACGCGTAATTTCAAATCAAAATCTGTCCGAACGTGACGTTATATAAACGCTCTGGACAAGTGCGAGACCTATCGCTACAGCCAAAAGCGAGCTTCCGCCGTAGCTGAAAAGGGGCAAAGGAAGACCGGTTACGGGTGCAAGCCCCATGCTCATAGCCACACTCTCTGTTATCTGAAACCATATCCATGCGGTTATTGCAACAACCATCATCTTTGCGGTCAGGTCCTTCGTATAAAGAGCCGTGGAAAGCATCCTCCACAAAAGCAACGCAAACAATAATATAACTATCACACTGCCTATAAAGCCAAACTCTTCGGAGAAAACGCTGAATATAAAGTCTGTATGGGGCTCGGGCAAAAAATGCAGTTTGCCCTGCGTTCCCTGCATAAAACCTTTTCCCAAAAAACCGCCCGAGCCGACCGCGATACGAGACTGGATTACATTATACCCCGCTCCCTGCGGATCTATTGAAGGATCTACAAATACCAAAAGGCGCATACGCTGATACGGTTTTAATGCAAGCCACGCGATTGGGAGTGATGCCAACGCAGCAATTCCCATACCGCAAATAAACTTAAGGGGTGAACCCGCGGCAATAAGAACGGCAAATAACATGACGGAGTACACAAGCGCGCTGCCTAAGTCCGGTTGGAGCAGTATCAAAAAGATCATTGCCCCCGACATTGCAAGAGTCGGAAGCATACTCTTAAAGCTTACCGGCGGAAACTTTGTACAAAGCCCTGCCAGAGTAAGCGCAAAAACGACCTTTCCCAGTTCCGACGGCTGGAATCTGATGAATCCCAGATTAAACCAGCTCTGTGCCCCTTTGGAGGTATGTCCTATGATAAGGAGAAGAACCAGCAAAACAACCATAACAGCCAGCAACGGTACTGTAGCGGCCAAAAATTTCCTGTAACCTATTTTGATTATTAAGACGTAAACGAGGGCGCTTACGCCGCCCCATATCAACTGCTTCAGAGCAAATGAGGACACGAAGGCTCCCGTTGCAAACGAACTGGCACTATGTATCGCAATTACACCCAGAGAAAAAAGTACGATAGTTACAATGAGCATAAGGATATCCGAGTATGATCGGATATCCGCCCAGCCAACCTTCTTTTCGTCAGACATTCTTTGATTTGCCTCTGCTGGATCTGTGCATGTTCAAAAGCGGAATGCTCGCAACCAAGGCAACAGAGCGGTCTTCTTTGTTCAGCTCTATTTCTATACCGTTTTCGTCAATCTCAAGATATTTCTTTATTGTCTGTATCATCTCTACCTTCAGAGCATTCAGCGTTTCGGGGGAGATGTCGTTTCTGTCGTGTATCAATACAAGCTGAAGTCTCTCTTTGGCGACGTTGCCGCTTTTGTCAGATTTAAAAAGTTTACCGAGAAATTCAAACATGTCCCCACCTACTTTCTTCCGAACAGCCAGGACAAAAAGCCTTTGGGTTCTGCGACAAGATCCATCATCGGAACATCTTCGCCTACTATGCGTTTTGCGATGTTGGCGTATGCCTGAGCTGCCTTAGATGTGCTGCCCAACACCAGAGGTTCTCCTTTATTGGCGGAGGTAACTATGCTTTCGTCATCCGGGACTATGCCTATTAAGTCTACGGCCAGAATGTCGAGGACATCCTGAACGTCGAGCATGTCGCCGCGGCGAACCATTTCGGGGCGTATTCTGTTTATTATCAGCCTGATTGGTGCTTTGTCCATTGACTCAAGAAGTCCGATTATCCTATCGGCGTCTCTTACAGCGGACACTTCCGGAGTTGTTATCACCAGAGCTTCGTCTGCGCCGGCAGCCGAATTTCTGAATCCTGACTCGATTCCGGCAGGACTGTCCACAAAGACAAAGTCAAAATCTTTTCTGAGTTCGTCACAGAGAGCGATCATTTGCTCCGATGTTACGGCATCTTTGGTTCTGGACTGAGCTGTAGGTATCAGGTAGAGGTTCTCAAGCCGCTTATCTTTGATAAGAGCTTGATTCAGACGGCAGTTACCTTCAACGACATCAACCAGAGTGTATACTATTCTGTTTTCAAGTCCCATTATTACGTCAAGGTTCCTAAGCCCAACATCACCGTCAATGGCAACGACTTTATAGCCGTTCCCAGCCAGCGCTGCCGCAAGATTCGCCGTAGTCGTAGTCTTCCCGACTCCGCCCTTACCGGATGTTACAACTATAATTCTGCAAGCCATTGCCAAAACCCCTTTATATGTTATATGGACGGCCAATCCGTCACTAAGATTTCTTCATTGCGTACGGTAATAACAGCGGGTTTCCCCCAAAAATCCGAGGAGGGGTCTATAATTCCGACCTTGTTTCCTATTCTGACCTGCTGAGATTCAATGGATCTGACTGTCAGGGACATATCATTATCTCCGTCACAGCCGGCATGCACAACCCCATGGAGACGTCCAAGAACAATAATATGGCCTCCTGCATATATCTCGGCGCCCATATTTACGTGTCCCATCACTATTATATCTCCATCGCCCGTAAGTTTCTGCCCCCCGCGTAAATTTCCTGTGTATAACATCCCTTTAGCGGCAACAGATTCAACTCTGTTTGCATAGGCTACAGGGGGCTGCACAGCAGGATGTTCCTGACCTACTGTCTTTAGACCGATCTTCTCCAAGCAGGAAAGCGATGAAGGATCATCCGCAATCCACGCGTCAACAGCAGCTCCGGCAGGTTCGATAAAGCCCTTCCATATTTTTTGTACCAGGGACGGGGTGAAAACACGTGACTGCATGTCCATCGTGAGCCTGCTTCCGTCAAGTATTCTTCCGCCCTGTTCTGTCATGGACGCAAAATCATCGAGGAGCTGTCTCTCACTTATGTCATCCGGAACGATGCACCTCAAAGCTCCCGCTTGATGTCCTTTCAGCTGTATCATCAGCACACCCCTTATTCTATATTTCCGGCCGAATCAACGGTGTCCGGCTCGTAACGCTTACCGTTGATAATATAACTTAACATCTTGCCCACGATGGGTCCCGTCACGGAGGAGCCGGCTTTACCCGCTTCCGCAATAGCGACGACGGCGTACCTCGGTTTATCAGCCGGCGCGTATCCGGCAAACCAAGCGTGGTCGTCACCCTGGCTGTTTTGTGCGGTTCCGGTCTTTCCTGCAAGAGAGACACCGAACGTGTTGGCCCTGCGCCCCGTACCGCTCTTTGTAACATCGAGCAGCCCTCTGCGCAAGACCGCAATTATAGCCGGATCCACTCCCAATGGTTCATATTCTACAGGAGAAGCTGAATTTATCCTAGGCTTTAGCAGTTTTCCGCCATTTGCTACCGCAGCATACGCCCTCACCAATTGCACCGGCGTCATAAGGACAAATCCCTGTCCGATCGAGTAGTTGACAGTATCTCCGCCATACCAGCTCTCTTTGAGACGCTTTTTTTTCCACGACGCTCCTGCAATTGTACCGTTGATCTCTCCGGTGAGGTCTATTCCTGTTTTTTCGCCGACTCCGTACTTAGCCGCCGTTGCAGTCAGTTTGTCAATTCCCAACCACTGAGCGACCTGGTAGAAGTATACGTCACAGGAATCTTTCAGCGCAGATGTCACATTTTCCGTTCCGTGTCCGGATCTCTTCCAACAGCGGAAAACTCTGTTGCCCAATTCAAAATATCCGGGGCACCTTACGGTTGTACTCGTAGATACCGTTCTGTTTTCAAGAGCGGAAGTCGCTGTTATTACCTTAAATGTCGACGCCGGCGGATAACCTCCGGAAATTGCTCTGTTCATCATGGGGCGTTCTTTGTGATCAGTGAGTATAGCCCATTCTTTATTGGATATGCCCCACGTAAGAGGATTTGGGTCATAACTCGGAGATGAGTAGAGACACTTTACAGAACCGTCATTGATATCCATCGCGACTATTGCTCCGCGAAAATTTCCCATCAGCTCTGCGGCATAACGCTGCGCGGTAAGGTCAACGGTGAGGGTAACATCATGCCCGCGTTTCGATTCCGTGTATCTGATATTCCTAAGTTTTCTGCCCCTTGAGTTTACCTCTATTACCTCTTCACCCGGCGTTCCGAAAAGTTCTTCTTCATACCACGCTTCTATTCCATTTTTACCGATAGGATCTCCGCCTCTGTATACGTCAGACTTTTTTGATTCCAACTCTTCCTTTGTTATCTCAGCCACATATCCGACTATGTGAGCTGTAAACTGAGCGGCAGGATATGTTCTTCTCCACATCGGAGACAAAAAGAGCACCGTTCTGAAATCATTGTCCATAACAAGTTCCGCTATCTGTGTGAATGTAAGATTTGTGGCTATTGTTATAGCTCTGTACGGCGCGGAATACTGTTTTTGTATAATTTCCTTGAGTTTTGCTTCGTCTATCGGAATACCGTTGCGAATCATAAGAGCCGAGACTTTTTTTATATTGTCATCCTTTTGAAGGTCAATGGGATATCCATTAACGTTAAAAGTACGTACATTCACAGCCAAGGGAGCTCCGTATGCGTCAGTTATATTGCCTCTTGGAGGAAGCACTCTAAGTATTCTGAGTCTATTCTGTGAAGCAAGGTTTACATATTCGTCCGACTTTATTATTTGGAAAAAAACGAGCCCAAGCACAAGCAATGCAAACGTAAGAAGTATCAGCCCTTGTAAGACTCTGATACGCAGCTCCGTATTAAAACGGTCATACTGAGAATCATACATGTCTGTCGTAGACCTTCCAGAAGAAGAGAGAGATCAGAGCTATGACAGGCACTGTCAGCAGCATTTGAACCAATATCTGCCGAAAGGCGACCTGGCTCGGTATCGTCCAGAATAGGATGTAGCACACTCCCATAAAGAGCTGAGACATAGTTAAGAAAAAAACAAACAGCGGCAAAGAACGTCCTTGTGCCGGAGCTTTATGCCACAAATAACAGGCCAGCCCAACTGCGGCGGCACTTGTTGCGGCTGTCAGTCCGGGCAGGTTTGTCCACCTGAGATCCCATAAAAAGCCTCCTAAAAAGGCAGCCCATATATAGAAGATTTGCCGTTTTTTGTCGGAATTTGAAAGTAATGCCGACATAATCACCGTCATGAGGTAAAAATCAGGTACGGTGAATATTCCCATTGCCAAAACCTGCATAAAATCTTTAAGAAACCATATAGTTATCAGTGTAAACATTATTTTACAGACCTCTGAGATACGAAAACATCAACATTATATAGCTGCGTAAGGTGCGCGCCGGCTCTTATTTTCATCTCTATGAACCCATCACGAACTTCACCGGAATTTAGTATTGTACCGATGGGAACTCCGGGGGGGATTCTGTCGTTCATAAGCGACGTGGATATGGTCATTCCGGTTTTCAGTTTTCTCTCTTCCGGTATGTACAAAAGTTTCAGATTACCGTTATCATCACCGTTAACCACGCCCAAGTCTCTCGTAGCATCAACCGCAGCAGCAATCAAAAACGACGACGATGTTATCAGTTCTATCCAAGAATAATCTTTACCGGCAAAGACAACGCGCCCGATAAGATGCCCTTCAGACATAACGGCAGCACCTTCGGCAACACCGTGCGTTGTTCCTCTGTCTATTCGAATTTCCTGCCACCATCGTTCCGGATACCGCAGTGTGACCCTGCCTCTTACATACCCCTGAGCGACAGGCACAACCACGGCATTAGCCCGCTGCAAAGCCTCCGACATTTGAAAATTTTTTATTTCCAAGGATGAGACTCTTTCCTGGAGGCTTTTTCTCTCGAGCACCCAGTTACTGCTGAAAGTAACAATATTTCTGATTTCAAAAGCGGGCTTTTCGGGATAATAGAGCACAGCGTTCATTCCGTTGACAAGAGCGCGCTGTGCACCCGGAAGCGCCATCAGTATAAGTAAAACAACTATGCCCAGCAACACGGCAACAGCACTGTGAAGCCAGGGGCGTACTTCTCTTGCAAGCCCTTTCATTCTAAGATCCCTTCCCTATCCGCAAACATGACAAGTCACTTGAAGCCGAAGCCGCCGATTGCACAGACCGCAGGAGACAGTAACCTGCTGCTGTGCAAACAGACAATCGCAGGCAACAGCAGTCCGCACACAACAAAACAAAACCGCGAGAAAGCACCCGACTGAGGCTGACACGGCGGCACGCCGCATTCAATTAACAACTCTCAATCTCTGAAATAACACCATCTCCGGCATGAGAGAGCGGACATTGCAGTCCTTCCGTTTGTCTCTGATTAGGCTTTCTCTAGCTTCCCTGTCTTTCCACCATAATTGATATACTGTTTTTATCGTCAGGTTTTTCAAGAATTTTGCCAAGTCCCATCGCAACGGAATACAGCGGCTGTTCTGCGACATGTACAGGCACGTTCAGCGCATCCGCAAACCGCATATCAAGACCGCGGAGCTGTGATGTTCCCCCAGTCAGCACTATTCCCTGATCGACAATGTCTCTTACAAGCTCGGGCGGCGTGTGCTCGATTGTGGATCTTATAGTATCTTCCATCTGGAGGATTATGGGTTCGATAGCCTCTCTCACCTCAGGCGATCCTATACGTACAACTTTAGGCAGGCCGTCAACGAGATCGCGCCCTTTTTAATTCCTGTTCGAGAGGGAGAGCCGAGCCTACGCTAATTTTAATTTCTTCCGCAGTGCTTTCTCCGATTGCCAATGTGTAATTTTGACGAAGCATGGATACGATTGCTTCATCAAGAGTGTCCCCCGCAACACGTACCGCGTGATTCAGCACTATTCCGCCGAGCGACAGCACGGCAACCTCGCAAGTGCCGCCGCCCATGTTGACAACCATGCTGCCCTGGGGTTCGTATATAGGCATTCCTATGCCCACAGCAGCAGCGAAAGGTTCTTCGACGACAAAGGCCTCCTTGGCTCCTGCGGCAAGTGTTACTTCGACAACTGCTCTTTTCTCAACCTCCGTTACACTGGCAGGCACGCAAACCGCAACCCGCGGAAAGGAGAACATTCCGTTGCTCCCTATGGCGCTTCTCATATAGTGGCGAATCATGTGTTCTGTCATTTCAAAATCGGCTATGACACCATGAGAGAGAGGACGTATCGTTGATATACCAACAGGCGTACGTCCAATCATCTTCTTTGCGTCAGATCCGAAAGCTATTATTTCTTTGTTGCCCTTCCTTCCGAGATTGCGTACAGCTATTACAGAAGGCTCATTTATTACTATCCCTTTTGATTTTACGTATATAACTGTATTTACCGTACCTATATCTATCCCTATTTCATGGTTAAATATGTTTGGTCTGAAGTTGAACACAAAAGCCACCTGCTTTCAAAAATTTCCTTGCATAAGAAGAAATATACCTAATGAGCGATTATCTCATTTTTTTACAAAAAAACATCATGGTACTTGCGTAAGCAAACCGTTTGCAGCCACAAAATGTCCAATCAGTTTTACTCCCAACAGTTCAAGTCCCGATCTTATATTATCTGTGAGACAGATATCCTCCCTGCTGGCGTACGGTGTGCCATCGGGATGGTTGTGTATCAGGACTAAGCTTGAGGCATTTAATCGTACAGCTTTCCTGTAAAAGACAGGTATATCCATAAACGCTCCTGACTGACCGCCGTACGATATGATCTCTTCTTCTATAACACGATCTTTAGCATCGATGAATAGCGCGAATATCTGCTCTCTGTCCATAAATTTAGTATCAATAGCAATGGCTTCGGCACATTGCTGCCACGAGCTTCTCTCCGCATTCTTCAATACGGCAATCCTTTTGCCTAATTCTATGACAGCAGCAAGAGTTGCAACTTTTGACTCCTTCAGCCCTTTTTCCTGCATCAATTCCGATGTGGATGCTCTGCACAGTCCCTCAAGTCCGCCGAAACGGTCAAGAAGAGAGGCAGAGAACGTAAGAACATCCTCACCTTTAACTCCGGTTCTCATTAGAACGGCAATAAGCTCTACTGTTGAAAGAGAAGACGCACCTTTTGTCAGCAATTTTTCGCGCGGCATTTCTTCCGCAGAGAGATGTGCCAGGCGCATAACCATTTTACCTCGGCCAGTAGGGGTTATACTGCCTTTCCGCCCCTATTGTAGTCTCGGGGCCGTGCCCCGGGAATACCCTCATTTTGTCCGGCAAGTCCTGCAGTTTTTTCAGAGATTCGATAAGCACCGCCTCATCCCCGCCCGGAAGATCGCTTCTCCCTATTGACCTTGCAAATAGGGTGTCTCCCGAAATAAGCATATGCTCTTCACCCTCTGATATCAAAAGGCATATTCCGCCCTCTGTGTGTCCCGGAGTGTGAATAACTTTTATGTTCATCTCGCCAACAGTCAGTACTTCACCGTCTTTAAGCTCTCTATCCGCCGCGCTCATAGCCAAAGGCTCACCCATCATTGAAGAGAGATTTTTTGAGGGGTCCGTAAGCGCCGCGGCATCTGCATAATGTACAGCAACACCGTTTTCAGAAAGGTTCCTCAACTCCGGTATGCCACCAATGTGGTCACCGTGCCCATGAGTCAGTATTATCCAGTGTATGTGTATGTCGTTATTGCGTATAAAATTTTCGACGTCTTCAGCAGGTCCGCCCGGATCTACCACGATACCGTTGCCCTTTGAATCCCACACTAAGTAGCAGTTCGTCCAAAGCGAACCTAGCGCAAATCTTTTAATCTTCAATAATTTCACTCCTTGGTGTCAATCATAAGAGTAACAGGCCCATCATTGCATATATCAACCTGCATATGCGCCTGAAAAACTCCTGTAGCCGTTTTAATCCCGTAAAGGGATATTGCCGCAACAAATTTTTCGTACATTTCATTGGCAAAAACAGGTTCCGCAGCCTTAACCCATGACGGTCTGCGCCCTTTTTTGCAATCACCGCAAAGCGTGAACTGTGAGACAATAAGTATATCGCCGTTAACATCTTTTACGGATAAATTCATTTTGCCGTCTTCATCATCAAAAATACGCAAGTTGATTATTTTCTCGGCAAGCCATTGTATATCTTTCTCCGTGTCACCGGGAACAACCCCAAGAAAAACGCACAATCCTCCACCTATTTCGCCGGTGATACTGCCGGACACAGCAACTCCTGCCCGTGAAACCCGCTGTAAAAGCGCTTTCAAAGAACCTACCCCCTGATAATTTCTATGATACCGGATATTGTATTTAGTCTTGCTATTATCCTATATAGGTGTTCTAAATCTCGCACTTGAACATCTGCGATAACTCTGGTTCTTGAATTATTCACCACGTTAGCCCTTATAGCAGCTATGTTACCCTCCATAGCAGTTATTCCCTGAACAATATCACCAAAGAGAGTAGATTTATCAACACCCTCTACTTTTATTCTGGCAGTATAGCGCGAATTTTTAAGACGCCCCCATGAGACAGCCACTTTTTTGTCGGGGTCTGTTTTATCAATATTTGGGCAGTCCTGCCTGTGAACAGTGATTCCTCTGCTCTGTGTTACTGCACCGACAATGGGGTCACCAGGTATGGGACGGCAACACTGTGCAAGCGAGACAAGAACGCCTTGAGCACCTTCAACAATAATTTCGGAATCAGCCTCTTTACGCTGAGGCGGTGCTTGCTGAGGGATAGGCTCAGGCTGGGCTTTTGTATCTGTCGAAGTTATTCTTCCGAAAACACTCGGTGCGGTGTGGTTGCCTGTTCCGACAGAAACGATCATTTCCTCTAAATTTAGGTATCCCATTTCCCTTGCGACAAAGTTCAGTTGCGGCGCAAGTGTTTCCAAAGGATTTACCATACCAGGGTTGCGTCTTAAAGCCTCTTTTTCAAGAAGCTCTTTGCCGCGTTTTATTTTTTCTTCACGTTCCTGCCTATCTTGCTGACGGAACCAAGCTTTTATTTTATTCCTTGTCCTTGTTGATTTCGCAATTTTCAGCCAGTCTCTGGAGGGTTTAGCCTGCGGCGATGTCAAAATTCTAACGATGTCGCCATTTTGCAATTCTTGATCCATCGGGGCAATTCTCCCGTTGACCATAGCACCGACACACTTGTGTCCTATTTCAGTATGGATAGCGTAAGCAAAATCTATCGGAGTAGAGCCGTTAGGTACAGATATGACAGTCCCCTTGGGAGTGAATACAAAGACTTCACTTGAAAGGACATCTGTTTTTAGATTGTCAAGGAAATTTGCGCCTACGCTGGCTTCGTCTTCCTGACCCTCCGGCGCGGCCTCAAGAGCTTTTCTTATCCAAGTAAGCCCCTTGTCCAGATTATTTATTTTTGATTTTGCTCCCTCTTTGTAATTCCAGTGGGCAGCTATACCATACTCAGCCAACGAGTGCATTTCCTGAGTCCTGATTTGCACCTCAAGAGGCTCTCCTGTCGGACCGACCACCGTTGTGTGAAGAGACTGGTACATATTGCTTTTCGGGTTTGCTATGTAGTCATCAAACTGCCCCGGAATCGGCTTCCAGATTGTATGAACGATTCCGAGCACCTGGTAGCACTCAGCCACGCTTTTGACAATTACGCGCAATGCGAGTAAGTCATAGAGCTGATCCAAGGACAAGTTTTTCCGGCGCATTTTCTCATATATGCTGTAAAAATGCTTAGGACGTCCTTTAATTGAGATGTCCAGCCCTTCCTCGCGTACTTTTTCGGAAAGGACATCCATTGCTTCTTTTATAATCATTTCACGCTCGGGGAGTTTTTTCCTCACTCTGCGTTTTATGTCATAGTACATTTCAGGATCTAATATACGAAAAGATAGGTCCTCAAGTTCTCGCTTAACCTGGTAGATTCCAAGCCTATGCGCCAGCGGTGCATATATTTCAAGTGTTTCATGCGCGATTGAAAGCTGTTTTTCTCTGCGGTGAGAAGAAATTGTTCTCATATTGTGGAGGCGATCCGCCAGTTTTATTAGGACAACGCGTATATCTTTCGCCATGACAACAAACATTTTGCGAAGATTTTCTGCTTGGTAATCTTCGACAGTCTTAAACGGCAGCTTCCCAAGTTTTGTAACACCGTCTACAAGAGTAACAACGCCCGCGCCAAATTTTTCCTGCAAAGTTTCGGCTTTTACCGGAGTATCTTCAAGCACATCATGAAGCAGAGCGGCAATAATCGCCTCTCTGTCAATTTCCATACCTGCAAGTATTGAAGCGACACTCACTGTATGTATGATATAAGGGTCTCCGCTGTAGCGGCGTTGGTCACCGTGAGCAACAGACGCAAATACAAAAGCCTCTCCCACTGACTTCATGTCATCTCTTGAAAGATACTTGTGTGCCTTCGCCCACAAATCCTGCCACGCCAAGCGTAAGGAGGCTACCCTCTGATTTTCAGGGATACGCCCCCAGTAACCCTCAAGCAAGGCTTGGTAGTCATTTACAGAAGTTGAACCTTTATCCTTTTTTGATATTTCTGAAAGGTGAGCTGTTCTCACATTCAGCGGAGCGGCAGACTTATCGTTGACCATTGTCAAATCACCACCATCAATTGACTCTTACATTACAACCATTTTGTCAAGAACAAGCTGCAGTGCAGTCATACTTCTCCACGTGTCAATCCTAGGTCTGTAGACCCAACCCACAAGAGAGTTCATGTCCTCCACCATTTCAGCTGCGCCAAAACCAAGAAGAGTGGATCCGCCCAAGTCGATTTTAACGTGTTTTCCGTTTTTGCCCATGGGAGAGATCTTAATTTCGCCGTCATACGGGGAATACAGTTTCGGTGAGGGATTTTCCATGCCAAACGGTCCGAGCTCCTCCCCCTCACGCCAGATATCTATACTGAGATTGCCCGGAGCCCAATAGAGTAGATCTTCTTTTTCGCCCTTTACCAGAACTTTAGAAAGAATTCTTTCCATTTCGACTCTTAGTTCCGACCAATTCTCCTGTTTAACACTAAAACCGGCTGCAAGGCGGTGTCCCCCCCATGTATTCAGGAGCGGAGCCAACATTTTAAGGACCCCTACGGCATCCCCGCCGCTTGGCATACGCAGTGTTCCCCGCATAACATCACCTACAGAGGCGACCAAGGCAACAGGTGCATTGCGTGAGCAGCAAATTCGACTCGCAACACTGCTTAAAACGCCTACCGACCAATCTTCATTGGTCAGTACATACTGAAAATCATTATCTTCTGACACTTCAACCTGCGATAAAATCTTCGTAGATAACTCTCTGCGTTTTTTATTGAGAGATATCATTTTATCCACAGCATCATATAGGTCTCCACCGGGAAAAAGTATTTTAACGGCTAAATCCGCAAGATAGAGCCGCCCTGCCGCATTTAGGCACGGGATAATCTTCATCGCCAAGTCCTCACTGTCCAATGTCGACGGAACAACTCCGAGTTTCTCCATAAGTATAGAGAGCCCCGGGCGAGGGTGATTTCTTAATGTGTTAAGGCCATTCTGTACCAGAACCCTGTTAAGAGGAGAGGCCATAGAAACACAATCAGCTACGGTAGCAAGAGCAACTAGGTCGAGCAACTTATATAAATGTTCAGTTGGAAGAAGTTCATTTTGCCAAGCCCAGCACCATATGACCCCGGTAGCGCACAATTTTTTTGCCAGCCTATCGCCGGCAATCTGAGGATTCACAAGCGTGTCACATAGCGCCGCGATGCCTTCTACAAGATGATGGTCGAAGATAACAACGGGAATTCCGCTCTCTTTGATCAGTCTTACGGCATCTGCATCCTGCGAACCACAGTCAACCACTATTACCAAGTCGCACTTCCTTTTGGCTATGCTTTGTGCGACTTCCATGTGAAGTCCATATCCTTGGTTAAATCGATGAGGAATAAAATACCTAACCTTGGCATGTTTAGCTAAAACCATCTCCATTGCCAGAGTTGTGGATGAAATTCCATCGACATCATAATCGCCGTACACAACGACATCAGAATTCTCAGACAAACCGCGTATAATATCAGCTGCTTTAGAATTCGATTCTCCTAAGTCTAACATAGATAAAAGTTTAGGCATGTCCGGACTCAGCCAGCCGTCCGCTTCTAATCTGCTTGAATCTGGAGTTAGCCCCCGCATTTCGAGCAGCGCCGCTTGAAATGCAGTGCACCCAAACTTCAAGGATAGTTCGGATGCGATTTTTCCGGGAGTGTATATATTTAAATCTTCCCTAGGACAGCGTACAACCAACGTCAGTCCGCCATTCCAGCGTTATTTGCAGAAACATTCTTTTCTGTTGTAACTTGTCCGCTATTCTCAGCAGCCACCTTGCTGGCAGCCATCGATTCTATTATCATTTTCTTTTCGCTCTCAAGAGAGAGTATTTTGTCATCTTTAATTTTTAACTCTCTTTTGTATTTTCCTCTCACCTCAAAAAGGGAAAATATTGAGAAGATCCACATAAGTGCAGAACCGGCACAAAATACCAGAACTTCCCAAACACCCTGTGGAAAAGTCCACTCAAACACAAGAAACCTTACCGTGACATCACCAATGTTCTGAAACGCAAAAAGTGCGGACAAAAACATAGTCAGCGTAATCGCCAAAATATAACTTTTCATGCCGTAGCCCCCCTAATCAGAAAACCTACATAAACTTCCATAATTATAATACATCAGAGGAATAATCAGTTAAAAAAAAAGAGGGGCACATGCCCCCCTTGTAATAGATTATACTAGTATTTGGGTGAACGGAGATACCACTCGGCAACAACAGAGCTAGCAATGTATATAGAGCTGTATGTACCGACACCGATACCTACGAGGAAGGCGAAGGCAAAATTGCTTATTACCTCACCACCGAAAATAAACATTGCAACAACAGGCAAAAGCGTTGTAAGTGACGTATTTATCGTACGTGATAGGGTCTGGTTGATGGAGCTGTCAACGAGCTCAACGACTCCCTTGTTTTTAACTGAGCCCCAGTTCTCGCGTACCCTGTCCAACACGACGATTGTGTCATTCAAAGAATAGCCGACTACCGTTAGAATTGCAGCGATGAAGGCTACAGACACTTCTTTGCCTGTAAAACTGTATACTCCGAGCATGATAATCGCATCATGCACCAAAGAGAGTACAGCCGCAACGCCAAAACGAAATTTAAATCTAAAGGCCATGTAAAGCAGTATTCCAGAGAGAGCTAAGACAAGAGAAATAACGGCCTGGCTGCGAAGTTCCTTACCAACAACAGGTCCAACTTTGTCTATCTTCATAACCGTGAGCGAACCAAAGTCTTTTTTCAATGTATCAAGAACTTGGCGACGAACATCTTCATCCTGCGCTTGGCAACGAATTAGGACATCATTATCACCGTATGCCTGAATGATTGCCTGACCTTGACCTATTGTGCTAAGGCTGCTGCGTATCTTTGCAACTTCAATCTTGTTGTCAAACTTAACCTGCAGAACCAAGCCGCCCGTAAAGTCAACACTTAGATTAAGACCTCTTGTCATCAGAACACCTAAAGATGCGACAAGGCAAATGATACTAAATACCAGCCATGCCTTACGATATTTCATAAAGTGAATGTTTAGCTTTGATGCGTCAAAAGTAGCCATTTGTTCCGCCTCCTAAAGGGTCATGCCCTTGCGGGATGAGAGAATTGCCCCCAGAAGGGTGCGCGTGACAACAACGTTACAGAAAACAGACGACACAACACCTATGCTGAGAGTAACGGCAAAGCCGCGTATGGGACCGCTTCCGAAGTAGAACAAAACAGCCGCGGCAATAAGAGTTGTGATGTTAGAGTCAAGGATAACGACTAGTGCTTTCTTAAAACCGGCATCAAGAGCAGCCATAATTGTCTTGCCCGAACGGAATTCTTCTTTCATTCTCTCGTATATAAGGATATTGCCGTCAACAGCCATACCGATAGTTAGAATTACTCCTCCTATACCCGGCAGGGTCAGGGTTGACTTGAGGAAGATAAGGCTGGCTATTACGACCAAAACAGCAACACAAAGTGCTATATCGGCTGCAAGCCCAAGTATTCCGTAGTATACAAGCATAAAAAGAACTACAAGCGCAGCTCCTATAAGGCCGGATCTCACGCCGTCACTTATTGAGTCAGCACCAAGCGTAGGTCCGACAGACCTGTTTTCGAGAATTTCTACTCCGACAGGAAGAGCTCCCGCTCTAAGCATGATAGCAAGGCGGTTTGCCTCTTCTGTCGAGAATTTACCCGTTATTTGTGCCTCTCCGCCGGAAATACGCTGCTGAACGACAGGAGCTGATATGACGAGGTTGTCGAGAACTATCGCTATCTGCTTACCCACGTTTGCCGCGGTCGCTTCGTCAAAAAGCTTTGAGCCTTCGGCGCTAAACTTGAGAGAAACAGCAGCTTTGCCAAACTGGTCAAAAGTCGTATCAGCTTTGGTCAAGTTTTTTCCGTTAACGTAGGATTTTCCAAGCAGATAAGCTCCGCCCTCTTCTCCATTTGCAACAATGACATCAGGATTTGACTTTACCGCGTTCTTCATCTGGAGTATGTACGCATCGACTTCATTTTTTGCCTGCTCCCAGCGCCCCTGGGCTGCTTTAAACTGCTCATCAGTATCGTAATTCGAGCGTATAGGCTGCGCGGGAACTCGCGGAGATTCGCCTAAGACCTGGCGAAAATCAAGAACAGCGGTACGTCCGATAAGATCGAGCGCAGCTTCAGGATCTTCCACTCCAGGCAGGTCAATCGCGATACGATCTTCTCCCTGACGCTGGATAACCGGTTCTGCAATGCCGTACTGGTCAATTCTGCTGCGAAGAACCGCAAGCAGACGTTCTACGCTATCGTTGTTAACAGGATTTTCTGGAGTCCCCTTAGCTTGGAGAACAATATGCACCCCGCCTCTTAGGTCTAACCCCAGTTTGACACGTCCCTCTATAGGAAACGTTATGAACGCGGCAATGGCAATTACTGCCAAGACAAGAACCAGCCGCCATTTGTCTCTTTTTATCATGAACTAGCGCCTCCTTGCACAGAAAACGGAGTGGACACTAATATGGTCCTCTCCGCAAAATAGCACAATTCTATAGGCAGATTATGCCTCTTTCTTATTCTCCGTCTCAGCATCTGCTGGTTCTGAATCAGCCACGGGCTCAGCAACAACGACATCTGCTTCAGTTTCGGCAGTATTTGCTTCAACACTGGGTTCCTGTACAGGCGCTGATGCCTCTTCATCTGACTCTGTGTTCTTTTTAATCTTCTTTTTCTTAGGTTTAGAATCAGAAGCAGCATCAGTCTTCTTCATTGAAATCGAGCTTTTGAGTATACGTGCTTTTACACCGTCATCGAGCTCAATTATATAGCTGTCATCCAGAATCTCACGAACAACACCAAAGAATCCTCCGGCTGTAATAACAGTGACACCTCTGCTGATGCTCGCAAGCATCTCCTCATGAGCTTTTTGTTTTTTCTTCTGCGGACGAATAATCATAAAATAAAATATTGCCGCAAACATTGCCAGAGGTAACATCATTCCTACAAGTCCACCCTGCTGACCACCCAAAAGAAACCCTCCTTAACCTCTATTTTGAATTTTTTTGTGAAACCATTTTTGCGCCTATGTAAGGCAAGCCGTTAGTTATTTTATCACGAGAAAGGCTCAGACGTATATATCTATTTGATTTAATGAGTTTTTTCTTTCTCCTTTAAAAAGAAGAGCAGTTTCTCCAGTTCAACAAATATATCGACTCTGTAGAAAAGGACTCTTTCCGGGACAACTACAGAGGCAGGAGTGAAAGCAAGGATACCTTTTAAAGAAGGGGACTCGGATGCTTTGTTCACACATGCCTGTGCAGCGACAGGCGGAACGGCTAGGATAAGCACTTCTATATCTTTCTCCCTCATTATCCGAGCAATATCATCAACATGCCAGCAATGCACACCCATAATATCCCGCCCAACTTTCGCGGGATCCACGTCAAACAAGGCTTCCACACTAAACTTGTAACTCTGAAATGAAGCGTGAGCCATCAAGGCAGTACCAAGATTTCCTACACCGGCAAGTGCTACGCGCCAAACCTTCGGCGAAGCAAGAATATTTTCTATATGGGCGCAGAGCCTTTCAACTTGATAACCGACTCCCCGTTTACCTATTTCACCAAAATAGGAAAGGTCTTTGCGAACCTGGCTGGCCTTTATTCCAAGCATATTACCCATCTGCAATGACGAAACGACACTGTTGTTGTTATTCTTCATTTGCTTGAGCAGTCTATAGTACTGAATAAGCCTCTCTACTGTCGGTTCAGCGACACGCATACACATTCACCTCTTTTTAATATTACCAGGGACGTTCATCCTCTTGCACACGACGCTCTTCAACGACATCGTAGGCCGCAACATTCCGTCTGAGCTGAGCTTCATCTGACACAATAACCTTCACAGTTAAAACCCTTCTCGGATATGCTATTTCAATCACGTCACCATCACACACAGACGCAGAGGGTTTTGAAACTTTTTTATTGATGCGAACAGCCCCGACTTCGGACATTTCCTGAGCAACAGTGCGTCGTTTTACCAGTCTTGAAAGCTTTAGATACTTATCCAATCTTACCATATGTCCGTATCTCCTCACTGCAATAGAGAAGTATAATCCTTTATGCGACATCACGCAATAATTTATCCACTGTGCAGAAACACAAAAAGGATACCCCATAGAGAGCACGAGATACCCTTATCAGATAAATTACTCCAAGAAATCTTTTAATTTTTTACTGCGGCTCGGATGCCTCAGTTTCCTAAGAGCCTTTGCTTCTATCTGGCGGATTCTCTCTCTTGTGACTCCAAATTTGCGTCCTACTTCCTCAAGAGTGTGAGCGTGTCCATCTTCAAGCCCAAAACGCAATCTCAGAACTTCACGCTCTCGGTCTGTAAGGTCATCCAGCATTTCATCAAGCTGCTCACGCAAAATTTGGCTGGCGGCTGCCTCTTCGGGGCTTGGAAGCTCCTTGTCCTCAAGAAAATCACCAAGCTGACTATCTTCTTCCTCCCCAATAGGAGTTTCCAAAGATACGGGTTCTTGTGCTATCCTTTGTATCTCTTCCACCCTATCAGATGGAATTTCCATCTCGGCTGCAATTTCCTCTGCGGAAGGTTCGCGTCCCAAGCGCTGTACAAGCTGGCGAGACACTCTTATAAGTTTATTGATTGTCTCAACCATGTGAACAGGAATGCGTATCGTCCTAGCCTGGTCAGCAATTGCTCGCGTAATTGCCTGTCTTATCCACCATGTGGCGTATGTGCTGAACTTATAGCCCTTACGGTAATCAAACTTCTCGACAGCTCTGATTAGTCCAAGATTACCCTCTTGAATAAGGTCAAGAAAGAGCATTCCGCGCCCGATGTACTTCTTTGCAATACTTACAACAAGGCGAAGGTTAGCTTCAACCAGTGCATCTTTACAAGAGGCGTCCCCTGCTTCGACACCTTTTGCAAGTGTGACCTCATCTTCGGACGTTAAAAGAGGTATTTTACCGATCTCACGCAGGTACATACGCACGGGATCAGAAAGCGGAAGATCTTCAAGATCCCCCATCTCTTCGCTGTTAGATGCGGTAGGAAGCGCAGCCTCGCCATCTGACGGGTCAACCTTCTTTTTAGGTTCATCAACTACGTCAATTCCCAATTCCATAAGGTTCATATAGAGGTTATCAAGAATTTCAGCCGTCAAAAGATCCTTTGGCATTCTCTTCTCAATGTCTTCGTATGTAACAAAACCTTTTTCTCGTCCCTCGTGAAGAAGATCCCGAACGTTATCAATATATGCGCTATATTCAGCTCCTTCGCCTTCCTCAGCAGTTCCAGAGGGTACAGCATCAACATCAGGCGCAGTTTCCTCTTCCTCGGCACAAATAATCTTTATATCCTCAGAAATATCAGAAGGGTCGACAACATCCTCATCTGTCATATCCGAGATCAGGATATCTTCAATCTTTGAGGGCTCCTCTACGTCTTCAAGATCAGGATCTATGTCCTCCGGCAAAGATTCATGTAACATCAAATCTTCTTTTTTTTCGGTGCTATCTTCCACAGCAGAAAGCAGACCTTTCTTTTTAGTCGTCTTTTTCATGCCCCAAAATTCCCTCCCTTTAATTTCCGGGTCAGGATCACGCATTCCTGAACCTCATCAGCCGTAGCTGTATTTTTTTTCAATCTGTTTTGCAGGTAAAAAACCCTACTTTGAATGTGCCGCTTGCTAAGAATTTCAGTAATTTTAGCGACACTTTCGACAGTGAGCCCCTCCTTATCAACCAATCCGTTGCCCATAGCAACAACATTAAGCCCGGCAACATCTCCCATCGTTCTCCAATGTTTTTCTAATAACTCAGGTTTTTCTCCGGACAAAAGTGCAGAAATAATATTTTGGACTACGGGGCTGCTTATCAGAGGCAAGATAGACTCAGGAACGAGTGCAGATCTTAGCTCTTCACTACCCCAAAGCAAACTGCAAAGCTGACACTCTATAGGATCGATTTGCTCGTCTTCAGGCATATCCTCCGGCTGAAAATCATCTTCGGGAATTTTTTTACTGTCACCCCTAACACGCCTCTGTCGTGACACTATTTCCTCCTGAAGCTTATGTGCAAATACGCCAAGTTCTCTGCCTATTCTATCCAAATGGGGCTGTAAATCAAACATAGAAAGCGATGCAAGTCCATCAAGCAAATCTTCTCTTGCCGCAAATGACTTTTCTGGATCCGTAATATCAGCACTACGTATAACAGCATGGTAGACAGGCAAAGGAAGTGCATTTTCTATAGCTTGCTCAAACAACTTCGTTCCACCCTGCTGAACAAGCAGTTCATCAGGATCCTTAGCGCCTTCTATCCGAACTATTTTGACTGTAACTCCGCGTCGCTGCAAGATATACATCCCTCTTAAGGCTGCCTCCTGACCTGCTGCATCGGAGTCATAGCAAATATAACAAAGATTCGTTACTCTTTTTATCAACGAGGCCTGTGCATCTGTAAGAGCCGTACCGAGAGATGCTACTGTATTTGTAAACCCAGTCACATGAGCACGTATGGCATCCATATATCCCTCAACCAAAATAATACTTCCGTTCTCACGAGCGGGGATCTTTGCCTTATTCAAAAGGTATAAATTATTTCTTTTGTTAAAAACGGAGCTTTCGGGGCTGTTTAAATACTTAGCCTCATCCCCATCCAGAATGCGCCCGCCAAATCCGACTAGCCTGTCATTAAGGGCATATATGGGAAACATAACTCGTCCCCTAAATCTATCGTACGTGCCATTGGTTCCCTGCGAAATAAGTCCGCTTTCCGCAATCTGCCCCTGAGTATACCCTTGACTCTCCAAATAGCGTTTAAGCGCATCCCAAGAGGGCGGCGCCCACCCTATCTCAAAACGCGCACACATTTCAGGAGAAATACTCCTACGCTCCAAATATGCTCTGGCAGCTTCACCTGTACGTTCAATCAGTGATTTCTTAAAAAAATCTAAGGCTAACAGTTGAATATTTTTGTAACCAACAGAACTTGAGGAGGCGGTGGGGTTCGTCTTCTGTAATGTAACACCGGCTCTTTCTGCTAACAATTCAAGTGCTTCACGAAAATCGACATGTTCCACTTCCATGATAAAGGTAAAAATATCTCCACCCTTGCCGCAACCGAAACAGTGAAATGTCTGACGCTCTTGAGATACGCTAAAAGAGGGTGTCTTTTCATTGTGAAACGGACACAGCCCCCAATGCGTACGCCCATTTTTACGCAGTGCCAAATAATCTCCGACGATTTCGACAATATCAAGCCTTGATTTTATTTCGCGCACATCGTCAGAAGCCATTAAGATACACCTCACAAAATAGAAGACCAGAGGGAGAGTAAAACTCTCCCTCTAGACATTATCACAAAGAACACTGTTATTCTTGCAAATAATTGATATTACCAGTGCTTATACAAACAGAGGAGCAAGAACCGTTGCAACGACAGACATAAGCTTTATAAGTATGTTGAGGCTGGGGCCTGCCGTGTCCTTGAACGGGTCGCCTACCGTGTCGCCTACGACTGCGGCTGCGTGAGGCGCTGTGCCTTTGCCGCCGTGGTGACCGCCCTCTATGTATTTCTTCGCGTTATCCCATGCGCCTCCGGCGTTTGACATGAATATTGCCATCATGACGCCTGTTACTATGGAGCCGCCAAGAAGTCCGCCGAGCGCGGGCGCGCCGAGTCCGAGTCCGACGACTACGGGAGCAAGTACCGCCATTATTCCGGGAAGGACCATTTCACGAAGTGCGGCAGCCGTTGAGATGTCTACGCAGCGCTCGTATTCGGGACGTCCCGTACCTTCCATTATTCCGGGGATTTCACGGAACTGGCGGCGTACTTCTTCTATCATTTTTTCGGCCGCGCGGCTTACTGCCTGAATTGAGAGCGCGCTGAATATGAAGGGAAGGAGTCCCCCTATGAAGAGCCCTATCATTACTTTCGGGTCTTTAAGGTCTATGGTCTGGAGATTTGTCGCCTGTGCAAATGCAACAAATAGGGCAAGCGCCGTAAGAGCCGCAGAACCTATGGCAAGTCCTTTGCCTACCGCAGCAGTCGTGTTGCCTACCGCGTCGAGTCTGTCTGTTATTTCACGGACGGATTCGGGGAGGTCTGCCATTTCCGCTATGCCTCCTGCGTTGTCGGAGATGGGGCCGTATGCGTCAACGGAGAGGACCATACCTGTGATAGCGAGCATTCCGACCGCGGCGCAGGATATGCCGTAGAGTCCGCCGAATTTAACTCCGGCAAGGATTGCTATGCACACGAGGATGACGGGAATTGCTGTGGATTTCATTCCTACTCCGAGTCCTGCAAGGATGTTTGTGGCAGGACCTGTCTCGGAAGCCTGAGCTATCTCTTTGACGCTTGAGTATTCGTCCGAGGTGTAGTATTCGGTGACAAGTCCTATGAGTATTCCCGATACAACTCCGGATACAACAGCGTAGAAGAGTGTGATGTCGCCGGCAAATACCCAGTTCGTGAGGAAATATGTGCCCGCTATCATGAAGAGACCGGTTGTGCCGAGTCCCCAGCGAAGAGCGTTTGCGGGGTTGCCGCCTTCTTTAAGGCGAACAAAGAATGTACCGAGTATGGAGGCCACTATACCTACAGCCGCAAGCATCATGGGGTACATGACTCCGGCTATGCCTGCCACAAGTCCGCCTATGGCCATTGCCGCTATTATGGAGTTTACGTAGGATTCAAAGAGGTCCGCTCCCATACCGGCTATGTCGCCTACGTTGTCCCCAACGTTGTCGGCTATAACTGCGGGGTTGCGGGGGTCGTCTTCGGGGATTCCTGCTTCTACTTTACCGACAAGGTCGGCTCCCACGTCCGCAGCCTTGGTGTAGATTCCTCCGCCTACACGGGCAAAGAGCGCTATTGAGCTTGCGCCGAATCCGAATGCCGTTATCGTGTTGGGGTCTCCGTAGAGTACGAACATCGCGAGCACGCCTATAAGACCTACTCCGACAACCGTCATTCCCATTACGCTTCCGCCTTTGAATGCGATGTTAAGAGCTCCGTTCATTCCGTGCATTGCTGCAAATGCGGTTTTGCCGTTGGATTTTGTGGCTACTTTCATGCCGACGTAGCCTGTAAGAGCACTGCAAAGCGCTCCCGCTACAAAGCATACGGCGCTGGGTACGCTTATCTTCCACGCAAGAAGTGCCGCGACTACAAGCACGAAAGGCACGAGCGCCCTGTATTCCCTGTATAGGAACGCCATTGCTCCGCTCTGGATTATGCCGGAGAGCTCGTTGACTCTCTCATTTTCCACTTTAAATGCGTTGATCTTGCTTGAGGCAAACGCAGCGTATAGAAGTGCCAATACACCTATGCCTCCGATAATGCCCATGATTTCCATTTGACAGAGAACCCCCTTGAAGGTTTTGGTATTATCGGCAAATATGCCGACACAACGGAAGATTATAACTGTTATTGCGGAAAGTTACAACCTCGGGCGCAATAATCTTTACACACAATTTACAATGTGCATAAAAATTAAAGCAACACACCAACTAACGGTAAAAAACAGCATATCAAAAAATAATTAAACAGAGAAAAACTAAAAAATCAACCCCTTCCGTATAGGCACACTATTTCTTCCTCACATCGTCAAGATATATTCGAATCGGAGCGTCAGGATTATCTCCTCCCTTGAGAGATGCGAGCATACCCAGTACGCTTCCGCGTACAAAATCCGCGATAAAATCTTTCATAGGCAAAGGACGATCTCCTATATAGATTCTGGAGCTCCTATATGCCGAGCCACGAACCAAAGAAAGAAGCCTCGTCGCCATAAGGCGTTCTTCACCTGCGACAAAAAATCGCTTATTGTCACCCTTAGGAGAGTATCGGTCATAAACCATAAATATCCCAGGGTAGTCCGGCACGGCATCCCCTTTGGAAAGCACCCATATTTTGGGTAAAGAAAGACTCTTTCCTCCCTCTAAGATCAGGAGCTCCGCATCGGGGAAATATCTTGCGGCAATTGACGACGGCGTTGCGGTTACTGCTTTGGATTCCATCCTAAGACCATCCGCACCCCACAACAAAGTTTCAACACCGCACTCGGCAGCAGCACCGGTATCTGTATTCGGTGGAGAAAGAGCAATAGATTCATCACTGCGTTTTATATAACCTGTCCGCACGCCTAAGGTCAACAATTCCGTAAGCAAAGCACGACATAAAGTGCTCTTTCCGCTGTTTTTATATCCGGAAACTGAGACAATGCGAATCACAGGGAACACTCCTTATTCGTAATATTACAACAGTACTACAATTGTATCATAGCAAATGAAACCGCTACAAGAACCGCTGACTACTCAAAACGTCCTTTATCAACAGCCATATTGTCTGTCATTATAGCCCTATACAAATCCAACATAAAAATACCTAAAGACAAAATAAGAGGACCTATAAACAATCCTAAGAACCCCCAGTTAAACAAACCTCCAAATATCCCTATGAAAATAATCAGCATGTGTATCTTACTCTCTTCTGAGATAAATATTGGGCGTATGAAATTGTCAACCATACTCACTACTCCGAATCCCCAAGCAAGAAGCATAAACCCCGAAACGATCTCACCATTCGCAAAAAGAGCAATAGATCCTGGAATCCAAATAACGGGAGTTCCAACAAACGGTATCATTCCGGTTATAAACATTAGAAACCCAAAAAACAAGGGGTGCGATAAACCTACATACCACCACCCAATTCCTCCGAGCGTTCCTTGTATGCTGGCTGTGAAAACAATACCGTAGACTACAGCCCTCAACATTTTAGTAGAGCGAGCGATTATAGTATCACGGGAATCCTCAGTCAGCGGGATTATGTCTCGGACGTATCTCAGTATCAAATGCCCATCTCGAACCAGAAAAAAAGATGATATAGTAACTATTGCAAGCAAATAAAATATCTTAAACGCATTACCCAATATTTCTCTGGAAAGTATTTTAAGAAATGTAGTTACCCAGTTAAGACTGCTGTTAAACATGACTTCCAACATTGGCATGCCGCTCATCGAGTTAAAGTTATATATTATAGAACCAATGTACGGTATCGTCCGAAGTTTGGCCATAATCTCAGCATAGGAATCGCCCAATATGCCGCTTTCCGCAACAGCTCCATATATCCGGAAAGATTCCTTAGCCAGAAAAAGCCCCATTATCAGCATGGGAATCGCCATAAAAACCAATATAGCCGCTGTGGTAAAGCCGGCTGCTATATTAGCATGTTTATTGTGTAAAAGCTTCTCATGCAGATACTTATACAGAGGGTAAGCGAAGTAAGAAAGGACAGCAGACCAAAGCAATGGTCCGCCAAGAGGCTTAACTATTAACCACGCTAAAAAAATAAAAAGAACAAAAAGGGCGGCAAATGGGACAATACTTTCTTTAATTTTCCTAGACATTTTACAATAACGGTCATCTACCATTGCACTTCCCCCTAATGCTGCTTCTTTCCAGATAAATTTGCTCAAAACAAAAGAGCAAAGATCAATGTTGTTTCTTTATTGCAAGATATGCAGCCAAACCAGCTCCTATTCCGTTATCGATATTCACGACAACAAGCCCTGGGCTGCAAGAACATAACATAGAACGCAGTGCCGTTGTTCCTTTCTCCGCAATACCGTACCCAACAGAGGTGGGAAGACCTATTACAAGCGACGGAACAAGTCCGGCAACAACACTAGGCAAAGCACCGTCCATACCGGCAGCAACGACAACTACATCTGCACTGACAACCTGTGGAAGCACCTCCATTAGCCGATGTATTCCAGCAACCCCGACATCATAAAAACGCCTCACAGTACAGCCGGAAAACTCGGCTATACCAGCTGCTTCTTCAGCAACCGGAACATCCGTGCTTCCTGCTGTAAGCACCGCAACTACCCCGATACGTGCCGCCTTGTCATAAAACTCGGTGCAGCCTAAACGAGAAACTTTATTATACTCAAACTCTTCTATTATCGACGATACTATAACACTTTGGTCAAAATTCATACGGCTAAATGCTGTATCAACTCGACTATCCTTTATTTCAGTAGCGATCACACGCAACTGTTCATCCGACTTTCCCTGACAAAAAATAACCTCAGGAAACCCCTTACGATCCTTACGAGACAAATCTAAACGAACTTCAACATCACCCATGAAACCAGCTCCCCAAGTTAACGTAATGCTTATTATACACAAAAACAGAATTATTTATAAAATTTTCGGACAAGTGGGTTTTGTTTTGTTGGGAGGGCGTATCGTTCTTACTCTGCTAATTTTTAGTGGGTGCGTTCGAGCCCAAATAGTTTGCCATAGTAGCTAAGCCATTTCTGCAAGGCGTTTCTGTTGTGTTATTCAGGTCAGGTATCAAGCTCACACACATACACTACACACAGCACCAGATGTCAAATATAAACAACATCAAGCACGTTTGCAAGGAATCGACCATCATACGTTTATTTGTTCTATCTTATTTTCTTATTTTCTTATTTTTTCCACCTATGTAAAACATTCCCCATGCAGGAAGCAAGAAAATAATGGTGGCCACACCCCACATACCCTGATTACAACCGCGATCCTGATATTTTTCAGGCAATGGTTCAGACGCGCTGCAGTAAATTACGGCTGGGTCAAGGACAGAACCAATTGACTGGTCGTGGTCATATATCCCATTGTCTAAAACGGAAATTATAACCTCATATTTATCAGATGATAAAAGGCATGTCTCACCGCTGCAAACATCGCTTACATACTCGCCGTCCGACATGAGTGAGGTACGTTTCAGTAACCACCTACCATCAGACAAATCCGACATAGAAGCAACTCTTGTGAGCTCTACGTAACGTCCGTTTTTTGTTAGCTTTGCCAATTTAAGATCTCCGACTAACCGTGCCGACAACGGCAGATCGCCGCTTTCCAGTAGCGTAGACAGTATGTAGAGACCACCAACTCCGCCGTTTACACTCAGGAGCTCAAGAGGCCTCATGTCGCTGGATTTAATCTTTATTTCCTCATCAAAGGAAGTCTGCGATATAGACGATATATATTTGCCATTTTTATTTCGGCAGACATAATCGTTTAATTTTGCATTATTTATTTTTTCTTCCTCACTCACTTCGACAATCCCTCCGTAGAGCAATTCGGAGGGATACTCCAAACCATTTATTGTCGGAGACTTATAAATTACATCAGAATCAAAACCATGAACTATATTGACCAATCCGTTATTACTGCCTATAACCTCTAAGGTTGGGGCTCCGGTAAACCTTCCGGAAATATCTATTCTTCCGCTTCCTTCAAGAATTATTTTTGAACCGGCGTCGGCTCTTATTCCGCCTCCCATTATTGAAAGCACGGTTCCGTCCGTGACACGGAGGGTTGTACCGCTCTGTAATATAATGGAACGTGCCTTTGAAGAAACATTAATATTAAGTATCTCATCATTTGATAGAATAATATCTTGTTCCTCTGGCAAAAGCGGTTTTAGTGAAGAAGTTACCGTAATTTTTTTATCAAAATATATTCCTGACACATTTCCGGAAACACTCGCAGAAACAGAACATTTCCCCTCGGTACCGGATGCTGATTCGATTTCAATTTGTCGATCATTGCTGGTAATTACACAGAATGTACCGTTTAATGTGTCTACCCGCCATTCAGCACCGATGCTTTCTGAACTTTCGGCATCGCAGGACAAGACTATTCTCGTTCGTTCCCCATCGTACATTGTATTTCGCGAAGCTATCAATGACACTGTGTCAGGGCTGATGGGGTTAACCACTCGCACCGTTATTTGCCTGTCTTCGAGTCTCAATCTACTGCCATCTTCCCTGCTTCCCTTTGTAGCAGGAACAACATTGGCAACGCCTATCCTATCTGCATATATAAAACTTTTTTCACTGTGCATAGCATCACCGGATACCTCCCAGAAAATTGAATCCGGAGCCCTATCAGAATATGTCGTTCCGGCAAGAAAAATATTCACATCAAAAGGAATATCAAAGGATGCTCCCGGCAAACATTCAGTCGGAATGTCTTTTCCTATAGACAAATCAGCACTTTGCACTACATAAGCGTATGCACCAATATCAGACGTAAGACGCCTAAGCCCCCTTGCGTCATCGCTGGGGACTGTAATTCTAATATTAGCACTGTCAACCGGAATATCATAAATATCGGGAGAAAGAGCATTGGAAAACGCACTCCCTGCTGCGGATATTGCTACCGTCTTAACGGCTCCTCCGTTATGTGCAAGTTTTGAGACTCGCGGAGAGTGGACATAGATATCACTTGAAATAATATCGGCTTTAAGTATCATTTTTATGTTCTGCGGTTTTATGGCACAATTTAGCAAGACGATTTGCGGTAGTGTTTGACTATTTGTGCCTACTATATATATATCACTTGACGCAGTTTCTGTAGTATTGCCTTCAAATATAGAATTTACAACAATATACTTTCCCATGCTTAAAAAAGCAAGCGCGCCAGAGCAATCTTTAGCTTTATTATCAACAAAAGTACAATTTATAATTTTAGGCTCTGATGTAACGCTGCACATTGCCCCATAAGAACCAAGAGTGACGTTATTCGCAAAGGTACAATTGGTGAATGTTGGGCGTGCCCCGCCACCTGCGTTATAAACAGCCGAAGCTTGTGCTGCAACATTATTTTCAAATGTAGAATTTTTTACAATAACGGAAGAATTATCATTATAAAGAGTTCCATATGCTTTATTAGATTCATTATCCTTGAATGTGCAGTTTTGAATGAGCAGTCCTATGCCGCAATTTTTATTGTACATTCCGCTCCCGTAGTATCGTGGAATAGTGTGACCCAAAGCATTACCACCTGTTATTGTAATACCGTCGATTAGTGATTTGTTTGAATTATTTCCAACATTTTCGGCTGTCAGTACATGGAGAGAGTTGTCACTACTGGTGGTTTTATCGCCAATATTCCCAGCAAAAACAGTAGGGTTTTTAGCAATATCGCGGGACGCAAGAAAATTCTCGTCACCATTGAAACCGCCGTATATACTTACACCATCAGAGATTTTGAATGATAAAGTTTTATCATAATTTGAAGTTGGGAGATAGCTTCCTTTGGCAACCCAGAAAATATATTCTCCGGAATTACCGTCAATCTTTCTCAATGTTTCTGCAAACTCAGCTCCACCCATTGGGCTATCCCAAGAAGAGCCATCTCCCTTTCCATTTTCAGTAACGTAATATTTACCCGGCGGCAAAATAGAAGTAACGCCAGTAACAAGATAAGAACTTAAAGCATCAGAAGCATAAGGTGCGAGGAAGAATAAGGCAGCAGCAGAAAGAACAACGCAGAATAATAGCGTATTTCTAAAATGATATGACAGTTTTTTCTCTAGCTCAAAATATAAAGCGACAAAAAAATATTTATTTAACAAAGACACAGCATTCACATCCAGAAGCATGTTATTTTTAAATACACCCTGATATTAGCATATATAATATAAAAAACAAGCAATTCGTAAAATTGGGTTTCTGGTTTTGCCACTAACTTCCGGTAACTACAAAACCAAGGTCAAGGGCACCCTAATTCTGTCTGAGCCGATACCCGAACATTAATATCCGCAGCAATACTTTAGCTATTTATACAATATTAGCCAATTTTAGATAATATATTAGGAGAATCGTTGAACAATGAGGGAAAGGGGCAAATGATGGCAAACTGCGGCAATGTTTTACTCCCTTGCATATATGATAACTATATGTTATCCTTGACACATGCAATATGTTATCTAAGATGATAATTGTATAACATGCGTTAGTAGGGAAACAGCACAGCAAGAGCTCTCAAAAGCGACAACATTTTCAAGAAGCACATTATGGAGAAATTAAAAAAATCTAAAGCAGAAAGGGCAAATAAAGATGTATGAGAGAAACAGGCATAACGAAAAGGCCATTTATTCGGTGACAGC
>CAZBYL010000004.1:0-2388 GCA_964496275.1 uncultured Synergistaceae bacterium
CATGACACTGTTCCCCCTAACGCTTTCCCATGAGTCCCGTAGGACGCCACATAAGAATTATTATCATAGCAATGAACGCCAGAGCGTCACGCGGCATAGGGATATTCGCGTATCCGATGAGGAAGGTTTCAGCCAGCCCCAGAAGCATCGATGCAAGAACCGCGCCGGGAGCGGAGCCCATACCTCCGACCACGATAAAGGCAAGAGTCTTATATGCGGGAACCTCGCCCATCATAGGGTAGACCTGATTGTAGTAAATTCCTACGAGAATACCCGCTATCGCGGCTATTGCGGAGCCTATGACGAAGGTGAGAGCAACAGTGCGCTGTGTGTTCACTCCGAGGGCTGATGCGGTCTCCATGTCCTGAGATACAGCTCTCATCGCAAGTCCGAGCTCGGTCTTTGTCATGAGAAGCCACAGGAGCAAAAGCACCGCTGCGGAAATGAAATAGACCGCAATAAGCGTCGAAGAGATTGTTATTCCGGCAACTACGAAAGTGGGGAATGGAAGCTGCGCTGGGAAGGTGCGAACCTCCGGCCCTGCTACAAGCCGGCAGACCTCTTCGAGTGCTATCAGAAGCGCGATACTGCTGATAAGAGGCACGTATGGCGGATACTTGAGAAGCGGGAAGTAAACAAACCTTTCAATAAGCACCCCAATACATGCACAAAAAGCCATGCTTCCTAAGATTGTGATAAACATATTTCCCGTCGCCGAATAAAGATAGAGCCCCATATATGCCCCTACAGTGTACACTGAAGCATGAGCGACATGCAGAATCTTCATTACTCCGTAGATCAGCGCAAGTCCGAGTGTGATGAGAGAGTACATCGCCCCCGCCGCTAATCCGTTTAAAACCTGCTCAATTAACAATTGCATACTTGTTTCCCTCCAGACGCTATCAAATCTACCCATCAATTCTAATACAAATTCTGAATAATGTGAAATAAGATTAAAAGAAACCCAGTAAGTATGTGCAGGCAGTAAAGTGCATGCCTAAGTTTTTTCGTACATTTTATAGCTGTGTGTACTGTTCAATGTTGTATAATTGAGACAGTTATATCATTTCTTCAGGAGGCAGGAACAATGAGATGTCTTAATAAATATCGCAGGGCAAAAGGATTCACCCTTGTGGAGCTTTTGATAGTCATTATTATAATAGGGATACTGGCAGGAATGATGATGCTCTCAACGGGAGCGGCAACAGACAAGGCTGAGGCTGCAAAGGTAGTCAGCAATCTTAGGAATATAAAATCGGCAGTGATTATGTACTACGCTGATTACAATAAGTGGCCCGTGACTTCAGATGAGCCGATTTTGAATTTTAGACGCGGCACAGCGACCTCCTTGGACAAGTACCTTGACTCAGTGCCTCACGGATACTACGTAGCCTTGAATCCCCACGTTTATGTCGGCTGCGACAGCAATGAAACAGATTCCCCGTTCAGCGACTCAGACGGTGTCGGCAAGGCTCTGAAACTTATGGCTGAACAGAAAAAAGCCCCCATCTGGGTTACCGGCAGCGGCAATGATTTTGATGTGGCTATGGATGTAAACAAATAACAAATTTCTGCGGTGCTGTAACGAAAACTGATTAAAAATCTTGGCTATAAACTCTTGGAGACTCCGAGAGAGTGTTTCCTTAATAACAAAACGCATGATGGTGTGACTTCTGTCATTGCGCATCTGTTGAGTGCGTATAGAGGCTTTGCTTACGTTGGGATGTTGTTTGTTTCCAGCATTTGCCGTAAGGTTTCGTACAGATCCTGCGGCTCGATAGGTTTGGGCAGATGGGCATTCATTCCCGCTTTTAGCGACATCTGTACGTCGTCTTCAAAAGCATTTGCTGTCATGGCGATGATGGCGACTGTTTGGGCATCGGGTCGATTCAGCCGGCGGATTGCGGCCGTCGCCTTCAATCCATCCATCACAGGCATCCGAATATCCATCAAAATTGCGTCATAGTATTGTGCGGTCGAATTTGCAAACATGGAGACACCTTCCGCGCCGTTGTCTGCACACTCAACCGCAAAGCCCCTTTTCAAAAGCAGTTTTTTCGCAATCTCACGATTTAGAGGCTGATCCTCGCATATAAGTACTCTTTTCCCAGCAAAGAGCATTACGGAAGGTTCTTGCAAAACTGTTGTTTCTCCGGCGTCACGCTCGTCCGTAAGCTCCGTTGTCAACTCCAGAATGACTTCGGTTCCCGCTCCTTGAGTGCTGTTGATTTGAATAGTGCCTTGCATTAACTCAATAAGGCGTTTTGCAATGGGCAAACCAAGTCCTGTACCATTGCCGCTTGCGGTATGGTCAGAATGTTCCTGCTCAAAGGGAAGGAACGCCTTCTGTAAAAATTCCTCGCTCATTCCGCAGCCGTTATCTCGTAT